>DAOVNE010000024.1 GCA_030630395.1 Candidatus Eiseniibacteriota bacterium | reverse complement strand
TTGTCGCCAGGCATTACCATCTCGGTCCCCTCGGGAAGTGTCGCCACTCCCGTCACGTCCGTTGTACGGAAGAAGAACTGGGGACGATAGCCGGTGAAGAATGCCGTGTGACGGCCTCCCTCTGCCTGCGTCAGTATGTAGGCCTTGCCCGTGAACTTCGTATGAGGGGTCACGCTCTTAGGTGCACACACGACCATACCGCGATCCAGATCCTTCTTCTCTACTCCACGAAGAAGAAGACCTACGTTGTCGCCGGCCTGACCCTCATCCAATATCTTCCTGAACATCTCCACACCCGTGCACACCGTGTCTCGCGTCTCGCGGATACCCACAATCTGCACCTTGTCACCCGTGTGGACCACGCCACGCTCGATACGACCCGTGCCGACTGTCCCTCGACCCGTGATCGAGAACACGTCCTCGATCGGAAGAAGGAACGGCTTGTCGATCTCACGAACAGGATCCGGAATGTATGTGTCGAGTGCGTCCAGAAGCTTGAAGATCGAACCGCAGTTCTCGCACTCGTCCTTGCCACAACCACACTCCATCGCCTTCAGTGCCGAGCCCATGATCACCGGGATCTCGTCACCCGGGAACTCGTAGTCGCTCAGGAGTTCACGTATCTCCAACTCCACAAGCTCCAGAAGCTCCGGGTCGTCTACCTGATCGATCTTGTTCATGTAGACAACGATGTACGGAACGCCGACCTGACGAGCCAGAAGGATGTGCTCACGTGTCTGCGGCATCGGACCGTCCGCAGCACTCACCACCACTATCGCACCGTCCATCTGAGCTGCACCCGTGATCATGTTCTTCACGTAGTCAGCGTGACCCGGACAGTCAACGTGCGCGTAGTGACGCTTCTCACTCTCGTACTCCACGTGACACGTCGCGATCGTGATACCGCGCTCGCGCTCTTCCGGCGCCTTGTCGATCTGGTCAAACGGGATGTACGTTGCAAGACCCCGCTTCTCAAGACACAGTGTCATCGCTGCTGTAAGCGTCGACTTGCCGTGATCTACGTGACCGATCGTGCCCACGTTAACGTGGGGCTTAGTCCTCTCAAACTTCTCCTTCGCCATCTCCTCGTCCTCCAACTAGCTATCCGCTGTGCGATATCACTGTAACGACCTGATCTACATTCGGCCCCAGCCCGCTGTCATCTGTTCCAGCGTCGCCCGCGGGACCTTCGCATAATGCGAGAACTGCGTGGTGTAGACAGCTCTGCCCTGTGAGAGCGAACGAACCGCAGTCGCGTACCCGAAGGTCCGCCCCAGCGGGACAGTCGCTTTCACTTTCACCACACGCTCGCCGCCCCTCAAACTCGTTCCCTCTATCCGCCCGCCCCGGGCGTTCAGATCGGCGATAATCTCGCCCGTGAACTGCTCCGGAACGACAATCTCCAGTTTGACCACCGGTTCAAGGAGCACCGGATGCGCCTGCCGGGCAGCCTCCCGAACAGCCATGGTCCCGGCCGCCCTGAATGCCATGTCCGTCGAGTCGGCATCATCGAAGCTCCCGCCGGTGAGAGTGACCTTGACATCGATCAGCGGGTATCCCGCCAGAACGCCGTTCTCAAGCGCGCTCAAGATGCCGCTCTCAACGGAAGAGACGAACTGCGGAGGTATCTCTCCGTTCTTGATGTTGTCATGAAACTCGTTACCGCCCTGGGCGTTCGGTTCCATGTGTATGACGACATCACCGTACTGCCCCTTGCCCTTCCCCATGCTCTGACGAACGAACTGTCCCCTGCCGTCCGCCGGCTCGGTGATGGTCTCCCTGAAGGCTACCATCGGGCGCCCTACATTCGCGCGAACGCTGAACTCCCGCATCATCCGGTCGATCAAAACCTCGAGGTGTAACTCGCCCATTCCCGATATGATTGTCTGACCCGTATCTTCGTCCGTCTTCGTGATGAAGGTCGGGTCCTCCTCGCCCAAACGCCCCAGTGCCTGCGAGAGCTTGACCTCGTCCGCCTTCGTCCTGGGCTCAATGGCCACCGAGACGACGGGCTCCGGAAACGTCATAGACTCGAGGACTATCGGCTTCTTCGGATCGCAGAGCGTATCCCCTGTCGCGGTCTCTCTGGGACCGACGACGGCGACTATCTCGCCCGCGCTTGCGACCTCCAGATCTTCCTGCTTGTTCGCGTGCATAAGAAGGATGCGACCGATCCGCTCCCTTTTGTTTGTTCGCGGGTTCAGGTACTGCGAGCTCTTCTTCATCGTGCCCGAGTAGAGCCTGACATACGTGAGTCTCCCAACGTACGAATCACTCGCCACCTTAAAGGCAAGCGCCGAGAGCGGTGCATCGTCGTCGGGCCCCCGTGTCTCCTCCTTCTCCGTGAACGGGTTCATACCCGTCACGGCAGGAATGTCCTCAGGAGACGGCAGGTACTTGACGACGCCATCGAGAAGAGGCTGTACTCCGATGTTTCGAAGCGCCGCACCACAGAACACGGGGACGATCTTGGCTGCCAAGGTACCCGCTCGTATCGCTCGCTCGATCTCATCAACGGACAGCTCCTCGCCGTGAACGTACTTCTCGAGAAGCGCATCGTCGTGTTCCACCGCGAGTTCGATCAGTCTCTCCCGCCATGCCTTCGCCTCTTCCAGCATGTCCTCCGGGATCGCAGTGTCGGTGACGTCGGCGCCAAGGCTCTCCTGGTCAAAGTTGAGCGTCCGCATACGAACGAGATCGATCACACCCACGAAGGTATCACCGGAGCCTATCGGTATTTCGACCGGCGCCGGCGTGGCGCCCAGTCTCTCGACCATCATATCAAGCACGTTCTCGAAGTCCGCCCCTACGCGGTCCATCTTGTTGACGAATGCCAGCTTCGGAACACCGTAGGCATCGGCCTGTCGCCAGACGGTCTCCGACTGCGGCTCCACTCCCCCCACAGCGCAGAAGACTGCTACGGCTCCATCCAAGACCCGCAGTGACCGCTCGACCTCCATCGTGAAGTCGACGTGCCCCGGGGTATCAATGATGTTGACCCGGTGACGAAGCCAGAAACACGTCGTCGCAGCTGAAGTGATGGTGATGCCGCGCTCCCGCTCCTGAGCCATCCAGTCCATCACGGCGGCCCCGTCGTGCACCTCCCCCATCCGATGGACCTTGCCCGTATAGAACAGGATCCGCTCGGTGAGCGTGGTCTTCCCGGCATCAATGTGAGCCATGATGCCGATGTTTCTCACCTTATCGAGGGGGACTGCACGTGACATTATCTTCCTACCGATTCTTGGGACCGAGCGCCCGTGGACGCCGGCCCACATACAGTTGTCTATCGACTGCTGAACAACAACCGGACTCCGATCAACACACTCACTCACATCTCTTCCCCATCATCTGGACGGATCCGGTCCGCTCGAGACAGAGCCTCGCGCCTACCACCTGTAATGCGCCAGCGCCTTGTTAGCCTCGGCCATCCTGTGCGTATCGTCGCGCTTCTTGACCGATGCGCCTTCCTTCTTGTACGCGGCGACCAGCTCGCCTGCGAGCTTCTCGGACATCGTGTGCTCGGAACGAGCCTTGGCGAAGCCTATGATCCAGCGAAGGGCCAATGCCGTCCGCCTCTCAGGCCGCACCTCGATAGGCACCTGATACGTACTTCCACCGACCCGCCTCGACTTGACCTCCAGCATCGGCTTGACGTTGCTGATGGCCTTGTCGAAGACCATGACCGGATCCTCCTTGGTCCTCTCAGCGATGATATCCATCGCGTCGTAGAGAATCCTCTCGGACGTGCTCCGCTTTCCGCCCTTCATCAGACAGTTGATGAAGCGAGTCACGAGCGCGCTGTCAAATCTCGGATCGGGTTCCCTTAGTCTTTTCGGAACCTCGCGCCTTCTTGGCATCTTCGGTTCTACCTCCGCCTAATTCTCTGCGACACCTTCCAATCCTGCTGAAGGTATCTCTACTTGGGGCGCTTCGTTCCGTACTTGGACCGGGACACCTTCCGCCCCTCAACACCCATCGCGTCCAGCGGACCACGGATGACGTGATAGCGCACACCCGGAAGATCCTTCACCCTGCCGCCTCTGATGAGGACGACCGAGTGCTCCTGCAGGTTGTGACCCTCGCCGGGTATGTAGGCCGTGACGGAGTCACCCTTCATGAGTCTCACCCTCGCCACTTTTCGCAGGGCGGAGTTCGGCTTCTTGGGTGTCGTCGTATAGACCCTGGTACAGATGCCTCGCCTCTGCGGGTGACCTTCGAGCGCCCGCGCGGGCTTCTTCTTCGCCCTTGGCTTTCGGCCCTTCCTGACGAGCTGGCTGATCGTAGGCAATCCAATTCCTCCTCAATAACTCCGCTTACCGCACTCTGAAACCGGTCGACTTCCTGTTGCTTACTTCGATGCTGACGTGAGCGTGCCCACCGCGTCTTCCACGACCTCCTCGGGCCGCTCAATGACCTTTGGGGCCGGCAAGCCCGGCTTCGTGATCCTGACACGTGAATAAATATCCAATCCGGTGCCAGCCGGGATGCGTCTCCCGATGATCACGTTCTCCTTGAGACCAACGAGTTCGTCTCTGTCGCCGCGAGTCGCGGCCATCATGAGCACTCGTGTCGTCTCCTGGAACGACGCGGCCGAGATGAAACTCTCGGTCGTCAATGCCGCCTTTGTGATGCCCAGGAGAAGCGCCTCGTGAGTGGCGGGCGACTTCTTCTCGCTCTTCTTCTTACCCTTGTTCTCGTCGGCGATCCCACGGTTCTCACGCTCGAAGTCGACCCGCTGCACGACGTCTCCCTCGAGGAACTTCGTATCGCCCGGCTCGAGCACCCTCACCCGCTTCAGCATCTGGCGCACGATCATCTCGATGTGCTTGTCGTTGATCCTGACGCCCTGCAGACGATAGACCTCCTGGATCTCATTGAGAAGATACTCCTGGACGGCCTTCTCGCCCTTGATGGCGAGGATATCGTGCGGATTGACCGGGCCCTCTGAGAGCCTGTCACCGGCCTCCACCGCTTCCCCGTCGTGCACTCTGAGATGCGTACCGTGGGGCAGGCGGTAGACCTTCTCGTCTCCCTGATCACCCGTGACGATGATGTCTCTAAGTCCCTTCTTGACATCGCCGAATCTCACGACGCCGTCGATCTCTGTGATCGTCGCAGGACTCTTGGGAGGCCGCGCCTCGAAGAGTTCCTCAACTCGAGGCAGCCCGCCCGTGATATCGCGCGTCTTACCGAACTCCCGCTGGATCTTGCCGAGCATCGTCCCGGGCTTGATGTCATCTCCGTCCTTGACCATTACCCGCGCCCCGGTCGGCAGAATATACCTGTCTTGTGACTTGCCGGACTTCGACTCAATGATGATCGAGGGATGCAGTTCCTTCTCGCCATCCTCTACGATCACCCTCTCTCGATGGCCGGTCGACTCGTCGGCGACCCGCTCCATTGTGCGGCCGGGCTCGATCTCATCGAAGCGGACTATGCCGCCCATTCTGGCGATGATCGGATCGTTGTACGGATCCCACTCGAAGAGGATGTGGCCCTCTTCAACATGTTCCCCATCCGTCACGCGCAGGTTGGCGCCGTAAGGAATGTTGTAGGCCCGCTCGCGACCGTCATCACCGTCCTTGATCAGTCTGGCGCTCCTGCCGATGACGATGTGGTTGCCTTCCCCATCGACACGAAGAGCGTTCTCCTTCTTGAAACCGAACTGAATCGTGCCCGACGCACTTGCGACGCGCTTCGATACCTCAGCGATGCGGCCCGATGTCCCACCGATGTGGAACGTCCTGAGTGTGAGCTGCGTTCCAGGCTCTCCGATTGACTGCGCTGCGACGATGCCGACAACCTCACCTATCTCCACCATTCGGCCGGTCGCAAGGTTTCGACCGTAGCAACTGATGCAGATGCCGTGTCCTGCCTCGCACGTCAGCACTGAACGGATGACCACCTCTTCAACGTTGGCGTTCCGGATCTTGTCGGTCGTCTCCTCGTCGATGAGCTGGTTTCGCTTCACGATGATCTGGCCGGTCGTCGGATCCTTCACCGGCTCAGCAGCCACTCTGCCCAGCACTCGCTCGAAGAGCGGCTCCACTACCTTGCCGGCCTCTATGAGCGCCTTGGTCAGGGTCCCGCGACTGGTTCCGCAATCGATCTCGGAGATCACGATCTCCTGAGACACGTCCACGAGACGACGTGTGAGGTAGCCGGCGTCAGCCGTCTTGAGCGCCGTGTCGGCGAGGCCCTTCCTCGCACCGTGTGTCGAGATGAAGTACTCGAGCGCCGTCAGCCCCTCGATGAAGTTCGATCTGATCGGTGATTCGATGATCTCACCCATCTGACCCGTCAGCTTCTTCGCCGGCTTCGCCATGAGACCTCGCATACCGGCCAGCTGGCGAATCTGGTCCTTGGAACCTCGTGCGCCGGAGTCGGCCATCATATGAATCGGGTTGAATCCACCGTCTGCTGCCATGAGTGCATCGGACATCGCATCTGCAATGTCACTGGCTGCGTGTGTCCAGGCATCGACGACACGGTTGTAGCGCTCGGTGTCGGTGATGACGCCGTTGTCGTAGTGCTTGCTGACCTTGTCGACTTCCTTCTGCGTGGCTGCCAGGATCTCCTGCTTCTGCTCCGGCACGATGACGTCGTCGACACCGATCGTGATTCCGCCGATCGTGGCGTAGTGGAAGCCGATCTGCTTGAGTCTGTCCAGGATCTCGGCAGTCGCGGCCTGGCCGAAGTCGCGGTGACACTTGCCTACCAGTTCACGGAGAGACTTGTTGCTCATGAGCGCGTTGACGAAGTTGAACTCCGCCGGGAACACCTCATTGAAGAGGACGCGCCCGGGGGTGGTGATCCTGGTGCGACCGTCCACCCTGATCCGAACCCACTCATGCAGGTCCACGATCCCGTTGTCGAGCGCGAACACCATCTCGTCCGGACCGCCGAAGGAATGCATCTTCTTCTCGTCGGGCTCCTCCGCACGGGCCTTCGTCAGATAGTAGCAGCCCAGAACGATGTCCTGCGACGGTGTGGCGACCGGCTTTCCGTCGGCCGGCAGCAGGATGTTGTTCACGGACATCATCAGGATGCGGTTCTCTATCTGCGCTTCGAACGAGAGCGGAACGTGCACGGCCATCTGGTCGCCATCGAAGTCGGCGTTGAACGCCGCGCAGACGAGCGGATGGATGCGGATCGCCTTGCCCTCAACCAGGATGGGCTCGAACGCCTGGATACCCAGCCGGTGAAGCGTCGGTGCGCGGTTCAGGAAGACCGGGTGATCAGTGATCACGTCCTCGAGCGCATCCCAGACCTCCGGGCTCTTGCGCTCGATCAGGTTCTTCGCCGCCTTTACGGTCTGAGCGTGATCCAGCTCCTGCAGCCTTCTGACGATGAATGGACTGAAGAGCTCGAGCGCCATGGTCTTCGGAATACCGCACTGGTGAAGCTTGAGTTCCGGACCCACGACGATCACTGAGCGGCCCGAGTAGTCGACCCGCTTACCCAACAGATTCTGGCGGAAGCGTCCCTTCTTGCCCTTGAGAAGATGCGAGAGCGACTTCAGGATACGTCTTCCTCGGCCGCGCACTGCGCGCGACCCTCTTCCGTTGTCAAACAGCGCGTCAACAGCCTGCTGGAGCATTCGCTTCTCATTCCGGAGGATGATCTCCGGCGCCTTGATCCTGAGAAGGCTCTTGAGCCTGTTGTTCCTGTAGATGACCCGACGATAGAGATCGTTCAGGTCCGATGTCGCAAACCGTCCACCCTCCAGAGGGACCAGAGGTCTCAGGTCCGGTGGAAGAACGGGAATGGTGTCCATGATCGTCCAGAGAGGCTCGCTACCGGAACCGCGGAACGCGTCGAAGACCTGCAGCCTCTTGAGGGCCGTCTTCCTTGCCTGTCTGGTCGCATCCTCGTCACGCACGAGGATCCTGAGCTCGGCGTAGGTGGTGTCCACGTCGATCTTCTGCATGAGCTCCTGGATCGCCCCGGCGCCCATCTGAGCTCTCAGTCCGGAATCCGGATTGGCGGCATACACGGCCATGCCTTCACCGGAGAGAAGCTCGCCTTCTACGAGATCGGTTGTACCCGGATCGAGCACGACGTAGGACTCGTAGTATAGGACCCTCTCGAGATCGCGGCGCTTCATGTCCAGGAGTCTTCCGACGATGTTCGGGTTCCCTCTGAAGAACCAGACATGAGCCACCGGCACGGCCAGCTCTATGTGTCCGAGCCGCTCACGCCTGACCTTCGACTGTGTAACCTCCACACCGCAGTTCTCGCAGATCATGCCGCGATAGCGAATCCGGCGATACTTGCCGCAATTGCACTCCCAGTCCTTGACCGGACCGAAAATACGCTCACAGAAGAGCCCACCCTTCTCCGGCTTGAACGAACGGTAGTTGATGGTCTCAGGAAGAACTACCTCGCCGTGAGACCAACTCCGTATCGCTTCGGGCGACGCGAGCTGGATGCTTATTGCCGAGAAGTCCTGTGGCTCTTTGTTCTCATCAAAGATGCCGAAATACACGAAAACTACCCTCCAGGCCGTGGCCCCTAGTCTCTGACAAGCCTGACGTCCAAGCCAAGGCTCTGCAGCTCCCGGATCAGGACATCGAACGAAGCAGGCGTGCCCGGCTTCGGCGGATCCTGTCCCTTGACTATCGCCTCGTACGTCTTCGACCGCCCGATGACATCATCTGACTTGACGGTCAAGAGTTCCTGCAGTGTATGCGAAGCTCCGTATGCCTCAAGAGCCCACACCTCCATCTCACCAAACCGCTGGCCGCCGAACTGCGCCTTGCCACCCAGCGGCTGCTGGGTCACGAGCGAGTACGGACCTATCGACCGAGCGTGGATCTTGTCGTCCACGAGATGCAGCAACTTCAGCGTGTAGATGAACCCGACGGTAACCTCGTTCTCGAAAGGCTCTCCCGTTCGTCCATCGTAGAGAATCGTCTTCCCAGACTCAGGGAGACTGGCTTTCGCGAGTTCTCCCTTGATCGTCTTGATGGTGGCGCCGTTGAAGACCGGCGTGGCCGCGTGGTATCCGAGCTTCTCCGCGGCCCAACCCAGATGCGTCTCGAGTATCTGTCCCAGGTTCATACGGGACGGAACTCCGAGAGGATTCAGGACGATATCGACGGGCGTTCCATCGGGAAGATACGGCATGTCCTCTTCTGCCATTATCCTCGCGACGACACCCTTGTTGCCGTGACGACCCGCCATCTTGTCACCGACCGAGAGCTTGCGCTTGACGGCAACGTAGACCTTTGCGAGCTTCACAACGCCCCTGGGCAGATCCTCTCCCAACTTCACCTTATCTATCTTCCGGTCGCGCGCGGGCTCGATCATCTCCATCTTGATCGTGTACTCTTCGTGAAGCCCCGCGACCTTCTCATTGATCTTCTCGTCCTGGACCACGCCGTCCGAGCAGTCGAGTGCATCCATGTCGAGGAGTCCCATGACTTCCTCGTTGATCTTGCGACCGGCACGGATCACGAGCTCATTTGTGCGCTGGTTCCTGAGCGACTTCGTACGAAGCCCCTCGACGAGACCGAAGATCCTCCGGTCCCGCTCACGCCGGAGACGCTTCATGGCTGTCCGGGATTCACTCCGGATCTTGTCGATCTCCTTCTGCATCACCTTCTTGCTGCGCTCATCGCGAGCCCTGCGAGAGAAGAGCTTCGTGTCGATGACGATGCCGTTCATTCCGGGAGGCGCCTTCAGAGACGTGTCCCGGACATCACCCGCCCTGTCACCGAAGATGGCCCTGAGCAGGTTCTCTTCCGGCGTCAGCTCGGTCTCACCCTTGGGAGTGACCTTGCCGATGAGGATGTCGCTCGCCGTGACCCGCGCGCCCACCCTGACGAGACCGTTCTCGTCGAGATTCTTCAGGCGTTCCTCGCTGACATTGGGAATCTCAGGTGTGAACTCCTCGACCCCTCGCTTCGTCTCCCGCACCTGTGATTCGAACTCCTCGATGTGGATCGAAGTCAGCCGGTCATTCTTGAGAATCCTCTCAGATACAAGGATGGCATCCTCGAAGTTGTAGCCTTCCCACGGCATGAAGGAGACCAGGAGATTCGCGCCAAGCGCGAGTTCGCCGTCCTTGGTCGATGGACCGTCGGCGATGACATCACCCTTCTCCACGTGGCTGCCGGTGGTCACGAACGGCCGCTGGTTGATGCACGTGTTCTGGTTCGTCCGCTGGAACTTGCGGAGGGTGTACACATCCACGTCCTCGGTGCCGTCCAGCGTGTCGGAATGACGCACTGTCACGCGGTCGGACGAGACTGACTCGACGATACCGCTATGCCTCGCCGTGATCACAGCACCCGAGTCGACTGCGACCCGATGCTCGATCCCCGTGCCCACGAGCGGCGCTTCCGTCTTGAGAAGCGGAACGGCCTGGCGCTGCATGTTCGAACCCATGAGTGCACGGTTGGCATCGTCATGCTCGAGAAATGGGATCAATGCCGCCGCCGCCGACACGAGCTGCTTCGGGGAGACGTCCATGAACTCGATCTCCTCGCGCGTCACGGTCGGGAAATCATCCCTGTGCCGTGCAAGCAGTGACTTCTCCGAGATCCTGCCATCGGCGTCCAGCTGCTCGCCCGCCTGGGAGATGATGTGGTTGTCCTCGACGGAGGCCGTCAGGTACTCGACCTTGCTCGTCACAACGCCGTTCTCGACCTTGTAGTAAGGCGTTTCGATGAACCCGAACTCGTTGATCCTGCCGTATGTCGAGAGCGAACTGATGAGCCCGATGTTCGGACCTTCCGGCGTCTCGATTGGGCACATACGGCCGTAATGACTGTAGTGAACGTCACGCACCTCAAAGCCCGCGCGCTCTCTGGTGAGACCGCCCGGCCCGAGAGCCGAGAGCCTTCTCTTGTGAGTAAGCTCGGCAAGCGGATTCGTCTGCTCCATGAACTGCGACAGCTGGTTCGAGCCGAAGAACGCACGCACGACCGCCGATATCGGACGGGAGTTCACGAGCGTCGCCAGATCGAACTCGCTGCTGTCACCGGTCGACATTCTGTCCTTGATCACCCTCACCATCCGAGAAAGACCGGCGGAGAGCTGGTTCTCAAGAAGCTCACCGACGGAACGCACACGTCGGTTGCCCAGATGATCGATGTCGTCCATGTCGCGCTTGCCCTTGACCATGTCAAGCACCGCGCGGATGGTCTCGATGA
>DAOVNE010000315.1 GCA_030630395.1 Candidatus Eiseniibacteriota bacterium | reverse complement strand
TACTTCCGGGTCAGACCGACCATATCCTTGAACGAGGACACTCCCAGCTCGCGTTCCGCCTCGAAGTGCTGAAGCACCTGTTTGCGAACGCGCTCCACAACATCCGGATGGAAGAAGAGCGTGCTCGTCACCTTCACCATCCGCCCTTCCGATGCCAGGAGTTTCACAATGGCATCGAACTCCGATTCCCTGAATGCAGCACCTAGTTCATCCTCGATCTCATCATGAAGAACCTCGAGCGTGGGAGGCAGTGCATCCGCCTTGAGCAGCCGTGATTCGATCGCGGTCGCGAGCTTCTGCTGCGCCGGTGACAGCGCGACGCTTTCCACACCCCACCGTACCAGATCCCCCCGCCGCGATACATCCCCGGAATTCACGAACTCACCGAGCGCCGCATCCAACACAGAGCGCTCGAGGTCTCTGCCGAGCTTTCCTCTAAGCTCCTCCGCGGACATCCCCCATTCAAGAGGCGAATCGGCGGCCTGCGCCTTCAAGAGCTGTTCGATCCCGCCACGCAGGGAGGAATAGCCGTCGGCAGTCAGGAGCCTCCCTGCAATCTTCCGCACACGCCCGTCTGCAAGGAGCCCCTCCACACTGGGAAGAAGAGCGTCATCCACCTTCCGGCCGAGCTTCTTCTCTGAAATCCCCTCGAGGCCGCTCTCACCTATGACATGCAGAAGCACCTCGTCGTGTCCGCCGCTTTCAAGCACGCCCAACGCATCGAGGACGTCCTCGTGCGCACGCTTGTGGCGTCTGGGAATGGGGTCGATGACGCGCCCCCCGCCTATCGTGCGGACCGGCGAGTACGAACGGATCACAAAGAGGTCATCCTTCTCAGCCAGGATGGCGCTCTCGAGCCTCATCTGGACGAGCGTGTCATTGCCGGGCATGAGTCCTCCGCCCTCGAGCAGGATGACTCGAGCCAGGACCTCCGAGGTCCCGATGTTCAGATGCACGCGCGTCCTGTTCTTGATCGGTTTGGCGTCGGGCACGAGCCGGAGCCTGGCGTCTATCATATGCGTGGTGTGGAAAACGTGGGGAGTCCCCACGGTATCGCCGCGCGTCACATCATCCTTCGATACGCCGTGGAGACCTAGGGCCGTTCGCTGACCCGCCTCTGCTCGTTCGACCGGTCTATCGTGAACATGAACGCTTCTGATTCGCGTCGGGAGCCCCGCAGGATACACCTCGAGCTTGTCCCCCGGACTCACGCTCCCGGACCAGAGCGTTCCTGTCACAATGGTCCCATGCCCGGTAAGAGTGAAGACCCTATCGATGGGCAGACGCGCGTGCCCGGCGCCACTTCTCTCCTCGACACCAGCCACAAGCCGGCCGAGTTCCTCCACGAGTTCGTCTATCCCGTCCCCTGTGACCGACGAGACCGGTACTATAGCCGCCCCCTCGAGCCCTGTTCCCTCGAGAAGCTTCAGGCAATCGTCGTGCGCCAGTTCCATCTCCTCCGGTACAACGAGATCCGTCTTGGTAAGTGCGACGACGCCACACTCGATCCCAAGAAGGTCGATGATATCCATATGCTCGCGTGTCTGCGGCATCACGCCCTCGTCGGCCGCAACAACGAGCATAACAAGATCGATGCCCGCCACACCGGCGAGCATCGTCTTGATGAACTTCTCATGTCCTGGAACATCGATGATCCCAACCGAGTCGCCGGTCGGAAGATCGAGCCTGGTGAATCCGAGCTCTATGGTTATCCCACGCTCTTTCTCTTCGGCCAATCGGTCGGTATCGACACCGGTCAGCGCACGCACGAGTTCGGTCTTGCCGTGGTCAATGTGCCCGGCCGTTCCGAGGATGACGTGCCGGCTGTGCTCTACCATCATTCCTCCACACTCACTCAGCTGCAATCGGGCGGCTGTCGAGCTGCCCTCTTGCTGACCGAGGCAGTCACATCGGAGAGGTCGCCGCTCCGTCAGGCGTCCCCTGTCTCCCTCCAAATGCGAGCGCCCAGCCCAGAGAGCTTCTTCTCGATGGCCTCGTACCCACGATCGATGTGATATACACGCGAGATCTCGGTCTCACCCTCAGCGACAAGCCCCGCCAGAATAAGCGCCGCGCTCGCCCTGAGGTCGGTCGCCATGACCCTGGCCCCGGAGAGATGCTCCGTTCCGGTAACGACGGCGACATTGCGGTCCATCGTGATGTCCGCGCCGAGCCTTCTGAGCTCCGGCACATGGGAGAACCTGTCTGCGTAGATCGTATCGGTTATGACGCTGCTTCCACCGGCGACCGACATAAGCGCCATGAACTGCGCCTGCATGTCGGTCGGAAATCCCGGGTACGGCGCCGTGGTCACGTTCACGGATCCAAGCCGCTCGGGGCCACGGACACGAATCCCGTCCTCCGCCGCGATCACCTCGACTCCCGCTTCACGCAGCTTCGACACGACGGCCGCACAGTGCGCGATGTCGGCACCCATAATGAGAACGTCGCCACGCGTGATCGCAGCCGCGACCATGAACGTTCCCGCCTCGATCCTGTCCGGCACAACGCTCACATCGGCCGACCTCAGTTCGTCGACGCCCTCGATCGTGATGGTGCCGGTTCCGTCTCCCTCGATCGAGGACCCCATGCTTCTCAGGAAGTCCGCAAGCGCGCTTATCTCGGGTTCACTCGCCGCGTTCTCGATGACAGTTCTCCCGTCGGCAAGCGTCGCTGCCATCATCGCGTTCTCGGTGGCGCCCACGCTCGACTTCTC
>DAOVNE010000225.1 GCA_030630395.1 Candidatus Eiseniibacteriota bacterium | reverse complement strand
TGTCCAGTCCCAGGGGTGTTAGTGCACCCATTCCTGTGACCACTACTCTCCTCGACATGCGCGTCTTTCCTCTCGTGTTCCACTCCGCGTGCGAGCTTCCACTCTGCACGGAGTCCACCGCACGGCCACTGTCTCATCGGCCGCGCCCACGCGGCCACTGCCTAATCGGCCGCGCCGCCGGCGCTTCACCATGGACGTCCATCCCACCACAGACAGGCACACGGGAACGAACGACCGAACCTGTAACCGTGAGCCGCGGCCCCACGCACAGGACGGAATCGCGGCTCACAATCGCAGTCTCACACGCTAGCTTACCTTCTTCTCCAAATAGGCAACGATATCGCCAACGGTCTTGAGCCCCTCGGCCTCGTCGGTGTCATCGGCGGTGATGCCAAACTCGTCCTCGAGCGAGAACAGGATGTCAGCCTGCTCGAGCGAGTCCGCGCCCAGATCCTCGACTATCGCCGCCTCCAACGTGACCTGCTCAGCATCGATCTGGAGCTTCTCTGCAATGACCTGCTTGACCTTGCCCAGAACATCTGCCATTCGTCCTACCTCCTGAGTACACTAAAGCCACGGGGACAAAGCCTATGAGGCCATGCCCCCATCCACGTTTATCGTCTGTGCTGTGATGTAGTCTGCCTCATCAGAAGCAAGGAATGCAACCAGATTCGCTATGTCCTCCGGCGTCCCGATCCTCTTGATAATGAGCACGGATTCCAGACCGTCTCTGACCTTCTGCGACAGCTTCTCAGTCATCGGAGTCTCGATGAAACCGGGCGCTATCGCGTTGGCTGTAATCCCTCGTGACGCGAGTTCGCGTGCGGTGGTCTTGGTCAACGCCACAATGCCCGCCTTGGATGCGCCGTAGCTCGCCTGCCCGATGTTGCCCATCTGCCCGATGACAGAGGATATGTTGATGATCCTCCCCCAGCGGCCGGCCATCATGATCCTGGCCGCGGCGCGCGTGCAGTTGAACGTGCCCTTGAGGTTGACTCTGAGAACCAGATCCCAGTCGTCAGGCGACATCCTGATGAGCAGATTGTCACGCGTGATCCCGGCGTTGTTGACCAGAATGCCTATGCCTCCGAGGTCCTCCGCCACCTGCTTCATCACCTCGACGGCCGCGTCCGCATCGCCGACATCAAGCACGTATGCCCCGGCAGTACCACCTGCATCCTCGATCTCTTTGGCGACGGCCGATGCGCTCGTCCCGTCGATGTCCAGGATGGCGACACTCGCCCCCTCAGACGCAAGCCTCAGCGCGATGGCTCTGCCGATACCAGAGCCGCCACCTGTAACAACCGCCTGTCTTCCATCGAGTCGCATGGGTCCTCCTCGCTACCCTGGCCAATCGATGGCCAGTCACGGACCGGCCGGTTAACCGTCCGTGAGCTTCCCTATCTCATCCAGGCGACCGGCGCCCGCGGTCGGCACTGAGACATCTATCTTCCGCATGAGTCCTCTCAGCACATTGCCGGGACCCACCTCTATCAGTCGCTCGGCCCCGAGATCGACGATCGTCCTCATGCTGTCGACCCATCTCACGGGACTCGTGATCTGTCTCACCAGGTTCTCCCGAATCACGTCAGGATCGTCAAGCGCCCCACCCGTCACGTTCGCGATGAAGATTGCGTGGGGCTTTTCGATGGCAACGCTGTTGAGGAACGCCTCCATCCCAAGCCGGGCGCTCTCAAGCAAGGCGCTGTGGAAGGCGCCGCTGACCTTGAGCTCGATGGCACGCCGGGCGCCTCGCTCGGTGGCAAGCTCCATCGCTCGCCGCACGGCCGTCGTCTCACCAGAGATAACGATCTGCGATGGGGAGTTGTAGTTCGCGACCTGCACAACACCCGTGGACTGAGCCTCCGCGACCGCACTCTCGAGATCTTCAGCGCTGAGCCCAATGATGGCCGCCATGGTGCCGGGGGTCTCAAGCCCGGCCTCGAACATCAGTCTGCCGCGCTCGCGCACAGCGCGAACCGCGTCCTCGAGCTTGAGGCTGCGGGCCGCCACAAGCGCCGTGTACTCTCCGAGGCTGTGCCCGGCCACTGCCCACGGCTCAATGCCGCGTTCGAGCACCAGCGTCAGTGCCGCCACGCCTGCCACAAGAAGCGCCGGCTGTGTGTTGATGGTCTTCTTGAGCTCGTCTTCTGGTCCCTCGAAGCTCAGAGACGCCAGGTCGAGGTCTATCGCCTCGGAGGCGCGCTCGTAGATCTCACGGACCTTGGGGGAACTCTCGAAGAGGTCCTTCCCCATACCGACGGCTTGTGAACCCTGCCCGGGAAACAGTAGTGCTGTGCGTTCCATTGCCCCCTACCACCTCATCAGAGTTGAGCCCCAGGTGAAACCGGCGCCGAAAGCAACAAGACCTACTAGCATGCCTTCCTTGAGACGTCCGTCATCGATGGCCTCGCACATAGCGAGCGGAATCGATGCCGCCGATGTGTTCCCGTACTTATGGATGTTGACGTAGACCTTCTCCATCGGCATCTCTGCCCGCTTGGCAACGCTCGTGATGATGCGGAGGTTGGCCTGGTGTGGGAAGAGGATGTCCATGTCGTCGCCAGTCAGGCCCTGCTGCTCGAGAACCTGTACGACCGAATCACCCATCTTCTTGACGGCGTTCACATAGACCTTGCGCCCGTCCATATAGATGGTGTGCAGATTCTCATCGACCGTCTCGTGAGACGCCGGCATCCTGGAGCCGCCGGCGGGCAGACACAGAAGGCTGCCAAGAGAACCGTCGGAACCGATGACATGATCGATGATCCCCTTCGGCGCCTCGCACGGACGCAGTATCGCGGCCCCCGCGCCATCGCCGAACAGAACGCACGTGTTCCTGTCGGTCATGTTGGATACCTTGGAAAGCGTCTCCGCGCCGATCAGGAGAACGGTCTCCGCCAAGCCGGCCCTGATGAACTGCTCGGCGATAACGAGACCATAGATGAAGCCGGAGCATCCAGCCACGATGTCATACGCGAACGCATTGGAGGCGCCGATGTTCGTCTGGACGAGGCATGCCGTCGAGGGAAAGAACATGTCCGGTGTGGCCGTGGCCACCACGATCATGTCGATCTCCTCGGGAGTGACACCGGCCTTCTCCATGGCTATCTTCGATGCTGCGGTCGACAGATCGGATGTAGCCACGTCGGCCTCGACGTGCCGCCGTTCTTTGATCCCGGTCATCTGGGTGATCCACTCGTCGGACGTGTCAACGATCTTAGCGAAATCTTCGTTCGTCATCACCTTGGGGGGCACGTACATGCCCATGCCGGCGATGTAGGCGTTCCGCGCGCTACCGGCCATCGCTCGATACCACCTCTCTCAGTCTGTTCACGATCATGCCATCGACATCGGCTTCGACGAATTTCGCCGCCACCTTAATAGCGTTCTTTATGGCCTTCTCCGACGACGCTCCATGGGCGATGATGACAGCACCGTTCACGCCCAGAAGGGGCGCGCCACCATACTCCGCGTAGTCGAATCTGCTTCTCAGTCCCTCGAACTCGCCTGTCGCATCGCCTGACGCTCGCGACAGGAACTTCGGCAGTGCGTGAACCAGTCCCTCAGTGAGCTTCAGTATGACATTGCCGACGAATCCCTCGCAGACTATGACATCCGCCTCGCCGGTCAGGATGCTGCGTCCTTCGATGTTGCCGATGAACGTGAGATCGCTCGCTGTCAGGAGCTTGTGAGCTGCTCGAGTGAGTTCGTTGCCTTT
>DAOVNE010000115.1 GCA_030630395.1 Candidatus Eiseniibacteriota bacterium | reverse complement strand
TCACATCGATGCTGCACTCGGGGACTGACAGACCATCACCAAGAATGGCTCTGAACTCCTGCGCATACTCGGAAGCTCCGGAGCCCACCGGCTGAACCGTGCGGCCATCGGCCGCGGCAAGCGCCATTCGCGCCGCCTCCTGCGGCTCGAGTGCGGCATCGTCCGAGATACGCTCCCGCTCTTCCCCACTCGCGTCAAAGAGGGCGCAGTAGACCTCTCCCTTTCTCGCATCGATCGCGGAGAGAATCAGCCCCTCGCGGGCGGGTGCGCTCGCAGCCAGCGACTCGGTCGTGGAGACGGGCCAGACGGGCAGCCCGGTTGAGACGGCCAACCCCTTGGCGGTCGCCAGACCGACCCTGAGACCACTGAATCTGCCGGGCCCCACTGCGACGGCTATGCCGTCGAGATCCAGAATGGCGACTCCCGCCTCGCGGAGGACCGTCGCGACGGCCTCCAGCAGGCGCTCGGTATGCCCTCGCTCCGTGCGTCGCTCCGAGACGCCAACGAGCCTGTCCCCATCCACTACGGAGACAACCTCCACGGGCGTCGATGTGTCAATCGTGAGAATCTTCATCCTGCGACCGCTCTCTCCACAGTTTCAGGAGCGCACTCTTCACACGGACGTGCCTGTCACCACGCGCGTCAAACACCAAGGTGCGCATGTCCGGAGCATCGATCGAAATGCGTATGTCAAGCCTCTCGTCCGGGAGGAACTCCCTGGCGCGCTCCGCCCACTCGATGATCGCCACGCCATCACCGAAGAAGAGCTCGCGGTACCCAAGATCCTCGATCTCAGCAGGATCGTGAATCCTGTAGAGGTCGACGTGCAGAATCGGGACGCGCCCGGCGTACTCGTTGACAACGATGAAGCTGGGACTGGACACGTAGCCGTCGTACCCGAGTCCGACCGAGATGCCCTGGGCAAGAACGGTCTTCCCACTTCCCAGATCCCCGTAGAGCGCAACGAGATCACCAGCCTCAAGCAGCCGTCCAAGTGCGCGGCCCAGCTCCCGGCTTTCGTCGGATGACCTGGTGACGAGGCTCTCTCTTCTTCCACCCATCGCCTAGGACCTATCCCCTGGGAGTCATGACGGCACACGGGAGGATCATCTCTTCGGTCGAGATCCCGCCATGCTGGAAGGTGCCCCGGTACTGCCGCTCGTACTTGTGGAACTCCGTCGGGTAGACGAAGTAGTAATCCTCCTTCGCGATGGCGTACTGCTTGCTCAACCCGTCGGTCGGAAGGCGGAAGCGGCCGGGATCATCTATCAGGAATGTCTCCTTCGGGTTGTAACCAAGATTGCTGCCGAACTTGTAGCGGATGTTCGTCGTCGTCGCTTTGTTGCCCCGCACGAGCGCTGCGCGTCGCCCGAGAACGGCGCCGTGGTCGGTCGTCAGAACGACCGTGGCCTTCTGACGCGCCATCTCCTGGATGATGTGGTACAGGGCCGAATGGAGGAACCATGAGCGAACGAGCGAACGGAAGGCCGGCTCATCCGGCGCGATCTCCTGGAGAATCTCAGATTCCGAGCGCCCGTGTGAGAGGATGTCGACGAAATTGTAGACGAGCGAGACGAACTGGAGATCATGGAACGATCCCATCTTCCGCCTCACGTTGTCCGCCTCATCCTTCTCATAGATCTTCACGTACTTGTGCGAAGGATTCACTCTGATACCCATCCGTCTCAGCTGCCCGTCCATGAGCTGGCGCTCGTAGCGGTTCTTGCTGTACTGGTCTCTCGAGTGCGGATTCCATATGTCGGGGAACTTCTCGCCGAACTCCACGGGGTAGAGCCCGCTGAAGAGCGCGTTTCGCGAGTACGGAGTCGCCGTCGGCAGGATCGAGTAGTAGTAGTGGTTCTCTATGTTGAAGAACGGCTCCAGGCTCGGCATGAGACTCATCCAGTGGTCGAGTCTCAGACAGTCGAGCACCACGAAGTAGACCTTCTTCTTGGCCGTCAGAAGCGGCGCCACGTACTCCCGGAAGATGTCCGGAGAGAGCAGCGGACGGTCGGGAGTGTCGTTGACCCACCCCTCGTATTCGCCCTCTACGTAGCGTGAGAACTCCGCGTTGGCCGACATCTGGAGATCACGGTGGATCTGTCTGAGACCGGGGTCTCGAACGCGGTCGAGTTCCAGATCCCAGTGGACGAACTTGGTGTAGAACTCTATCCACTCGCGCCAGTCCATCGTCCCCATTATCTGCGCACGGAGCTGACTGTTCTCCCGAGCGTATGTCTGGGCCAGTTGATCCCGCCGTATCTTCTGCCCATCGAGAATGCGCTTGATCGCACTCAGGACCTGCGACGGCTTGACGGGCTTGATGAGGAAGTCATCGATGCGCTTGCCCAGCGCATCGTTCATGAGATCCTCCTCCTCGCTCTTGGTTACCATGACCACGGGAACGGAAGGATCCAGCTCCTTCATCTCCGCCAACGTCTCGAGTCCGTCCATCCCGACCATCATCTCGTCGAGCAGGACGATATCGTAGCGCCCCTCCTTGATCACCTCGATCGCTGCTTCACCGCTGGTCGCCGTCGCCAGATCGTAGCCTCGCTGCTCGAGGAAGATAATGTGCGGCTTGAGCATGTCTATCTCATCGTCGACCCAGAGGATTCGCCTGTTTACGGTACTCATCTTGAGATCCCGTCCCCTCTCCATGTATGAATCCTGGCGGACACTTGGCAGGTCCGCCTGAGGCATCTCTTGTGGCAGAAAGCTCGTGCTAGGTAGCCGGAAGGCAGATTACGAAGGTCGTGCCTTTCCCGGGCTCGGACCATCCGATGTAGAGTCGTCCGTTGTGGTGCTCCTCCACAATCCGTTTGGCCAGAGCCAACCCCAAACCCCATCCCTTCCTTTTCGTCGAATAGCCCGGGAGAAAGACGCGTCTGCGCTCCGCGGAAGTGAGACCTCTGCCGTTGTCGGTGAAGAAGATCCGGACGTCGCCTTCCTTGGGCGCGTGCTCGGTCTTGATCGTGATCGTTCCGCCCTTCGGCGGAAGCGCCTCCAGCGAGTTCTTGACGAGGTTCTCAACGACCCACTCCATCAGCTGGGCATTGACGTCAACGAGCGGGACATCCCCGTAGTCCTCATCGATCTCGATCTCCTTGCCAAGCGAGGGCAGACGCCAGCGAAGATAGTCCACCGCTCCCCTCAGCACGACCGCGATATCCTGCCTCTTCATCTTCGGTGTGGACCCTATCTGATTGAATCGCTGGGATATCCTGTCCAACCTGTCGAGATCCCGCTGCATCTCGACAGACATCCGCGTGATCTCGCCGCAGGCTTCACACTCCTTCGACCCGGTCTCCCTGAGGAGTTCCACCCACCCCATCAGTGATGATATCGGTGTCCCCAGCTGGTGGGCGGTCTCCTTCGCCAGCCCGACCCAGATCGAACGAAGCTCCGCGAGTTTAGCATTGCGGAAGCCGAGGAATCCCAGAAGGAGGAGAACGCCGAACGCAAGGATCTCGAGCGCCGGTACGAAGCGCATCTCCTTTATCATGCTGGACTCACCGTAGTGGACATAGCCCAGAACGGTCTCATCCCCTATCTGAGTCATCGGGATCGGCGAGCGACGACGATCCACCTCAGCCATGATCCGCATCACGTCGCCCAACCCTGAATCCGAGGGGTTCTCCGGATCCGCGGAGAGATACTCCTCGTGGCTCACCTCCTCCGGGTCGACGTCGATAGGGAGTCCCTTCCACGTGATGGGCACGCCTCTCACATCTGAGATGACCATGGGGAAGTTGATGCTCTCGATCAGCTCTCCGAAGACGACCGACAGCTCCACGTTTTCCCGAGCGGCGTAGGTGGCCGTGGCGCACAGACCCGCTATGGATCGGGAGAGCGTGGCAGACTGAACCTCGAGTCTTCGAATCAGGCTGTTCGTGTACAGGAAGATGACCACAGCCAGGAGTGAGACGGCGACAAAGACGTAGGCCCTCGTGCGGATTCCCGCCGTCTGTATGTGATCAGGTGTTGTCTTGAGACCCAGAGCCATAGCCACAGTCCTTGCAGAATCTCTACGCGTAAGACTTCCTGGTCAACCCGCCTGCAATCCTCGCGCGCGGCCGGAGCTGTCACACGCCGGTTATCTCCTCAAGGCCACCCATGTAGGCCTTGAGCACCTCGGGGACTCGGACAGCTCCCCCGGAGGTCTGGTAGTTCTCGAGGATGGCAACAATGGTCCTGGCCAGAGCGACGCCGGAGCCGTTCACTGTATGCACGTACCTAACCTTGCCGCCACCGCCGGGACGGTACTTGATTCCGGCCCGTCTGGCCTGGAAGTCCTCGAAGTTGCTGCACGAGGAGACCTCGAGCCACTTGCCGACGCCGGCTGACCACACATCGATATCGTAACACTTTGCCGCGGCGAATGAGAGGTCGCCGGTGCAGAGCGTCTTGACTCTGTATGGCAGATCAAGCCGCTGGAAGATGAGCTCCGCATTCACAACCAGCGACTCCAGCTCATCGTAGGATGTCTCGGGCTCCGTGAACTTCACCAGCTCGACCTTGTCGAATCTGTGCAGGCGCAAGAGCCCCCTGGTGTCCTTGCCGTACGATCCGGCCTCACGCCGAAAGCACGGCGTGTAGGCGGTGTGGTAGATGGGCAGGCGGGCGCCGTCCAGGATCTCGTCGCGGTAGAGGTTGGTCAGGGGAACCTCTCCAGTCGGGATGAGAAAGAGATCGTCCGCCTCCACGCGGTACATGTCGAATTCAAGCTTCGGAAGCTGCCCCGTCCCCTGCATTGAGTTGCGGTTGGCCAGAACTGGCGGAGCCACCTCCACGTAGCCGTGCTCCCTGGTGTGGATGTCCAGCATGAACTGAATGAGCGCACGGACAAGGCGCGCCCCCGCTCCGATGAAAACCGGGAAACCCGATCCGGCGATCTTCGTCCCGCGCTTGAGATCGAGGATCCCAAGAGCCTCACCTATCTCCCAGTGTGGGACCGGATTGTCGCAGACCGACCAGGGCTCGCCCCAGCTCCTTATCTCAACGTTGTCGTCCTCGCTCTTGCCGACGGGCACAGACTCGTGAGGCATGTTCGGCACTGTGAGCATGAGCTCCCGGAGACCAGCCTGAACGCCTGAGATCTCTTCGTCCAGTCCCTTGATCTTCTCCGAGACCGCGCGCATCCGAGCGATTATCTCATCCGCGTTCTCACCCTTCCGCTTGAGCTCTGCCCAGGGCTCGTCCCAGTTGATATCGAAGCAAATCTGGACGCCGATGCGCCCGAAATCGGTCTCAAACACCTTGGCTTCAGCGCCGGGGGTTATTCCCTTTTCCAGATCCTCGAACTTGGCGCTGCTGACCACGGGACGGATCTTGGAATAGGCTCCCACCACCTGGCCTCGGCGATCGATCAGCACGGCATCGTTCATGAACTTGCCGTCGTGGATCGCTGTCAAGGGGCAGATGATGTAGCAGCGGTGCTTGCGGGCGAGGGCACTCACCATGTCCGTGGTGGTCCCGGGTACGGTCTCG
>DAOVNE010000086.1 GCA_030630395.1 Candidatus Eiseniibacteriota bacterium | reverse complement strand
GTATCTACCACCAGGATGTTGGCTGGTGGAGGCGGGATGTCTATTCGCTTGATTGATGAGGGATCGACCTTTCCCCTGAGGAATTCGTAGAACCCCTTATAGGATAATGCCCAGGTGCAGAAAAGCCCGATGACGAGCTTTACTCCCTTTGCCCCGGTTTCGTGTTTTGAGGCCTGCATCTTCCTCAGAGCCAGAATCTGGCACGGGAGGCCCACCACGCCAATAGCATCCCCCGGCTGCTTCATCCCTTTATTAAGCTCTGCAAGGGTGGCGGAGGCAACATAGTTCGATCCGGCACATTCGAGCACCGCAGAGCTTTCTTCCGCCAGCATCGACACGGGCATAAGGCCTCCGTTGAAGGGCCTGGTGAGCAGGGCGGCGCCTATCTCACGCAGAAACTGATGCTCCTGAAGTAGCCGCGGCGTGCGTCCCACGGGGATCAGCGCGTCGCGTATCCAGCGTAGAAGCTGATGTTCCCGAGATCGAGCGCACCCGCACCACCCGGACCCGGCCGAGAGGAGGCCCGCGATCGATCGCATCGTCATCTCTTTCTGCTCTCTGAGTCTGCTCCTTCTCATCGGGCAGGCCGTCCGCATCAGGTTCCAGTGGTGCCAGAAGCTGCTCCTTCCCGCCTCCGTCATAGGCGGTCTGATCGGTCTCGTCGTCATTCAGGTCCTACAACGAGTGCTTTCCGACGGCGCCTTCCTCACAACGGCAACCGCGGGCTGGGGCAAGCTCCCCGGCTTTCTCATCAACATCGTATTCGCGACACTCTTCCTGGGCGCCGCCATCCCATCACTCAAGAAGGTGTGGCGCATGTCGGGGCCGCAGCTCGCGTACGGTCAGGTGGTTGCGTGGGGACAGTACGCGGTCGGGCTCGGTGTCACGTTCCTGGTCCTCACGCGGTTCTTCAACATACCTCCCATGTTCGGCGCACTCATCCCGGTCGGCTTCGAGGGCGGCCACGGAACGGCTGCCGGACTCGCTCCGATCTTCGCCGAGAAGGGCTGGGCCGAGGGCGCCGATCTTGCGCTTGGCTCGGCGACGATAGGCGTGGTCGGCGGGGTGGTGATCGGCATGGCGCTCATCAACTGGGCCGCCCGGCGTCGACACTGTCGAGCCGCGGAGACAGGCGACGGCGCTCAAGCCGCGTTCGGAACCGGCATCGTCCCGAAGAAAGAGCGTTCGCCCGCCGGACTCCTCACCTTTCAGACGGAGTCGGTCGAGACGCTGGCCATCCACGTTGCGGTCGTGGCCGTCGCCATCCTGATCGGATATGGGTTCAAGACGGGGCTCGCCGGACTGGAGACGCTCTGGCTGACCGACCCTAAGAATGCGATCCTCGGGAGCTTCCCCCTCTTCCCTCTTGCGATGCTCGGAGGTGTCATCGTTCAGAAGCTCTTCGACCGGGCGGACAGACACGACGTTCTCGACCGAGGCCTGATGCAGAGACTGCAGGGACTCTCGCTCGACTACCTGGTTATCGCCGCTCTCGCGACCCTGCGGATCGAGGCGATCGTGGCGAACATCGGACCGTTCGTCATTCTGATGGTAGTGGGACTCGCGTGGAACATCTGGTGCGTGATGTGGTTGGCAAGGCGAATGCTACCCGACTACTGGTTCGAGCGGAGCATCGCGGAGTTCGGGCAGTCGACGGGTGTCACTGCGACTGGGCTTCTTCTTCTGAGGGTTGCTGATCCGAAGCTCGAGACGACGGCGCCCGACGCGTTCGGCTACAAGCAGCTTCTGCACGAGCCGTTCATGGGCGGAGGCTTGTGGACGAGCACGGTGATCCCGCTCTTGTACATCTTCCGCGCGAACCCGTGGCCCATCTGGTTCATCACGATCGGGGCGATCGCACTCTGGCTCTTCGTGCGGTTCGTGCTCTTCAGGAAGAGCTGGGCGCCGCAGTAGGTCCCCGCGTACGCCCTACGCTCGGGGAGACCCGCTCTCCAGGACAATCTCACCGCAGACGTCGGTGTGCATGATCTCGCGCACTGCTTCGACGGAATCGGCGCGTTTCAGGGCCCACATGAGCTTCGTCACAATGCCCTCGGTGCTCATGTCGTACCCCTGGATGGCGCCGAGATCGAGGAGCTTCCTTCCGAGGTCGTAGCGGTGCATCATCGTGGCGCCCTGTTGACACTGGGTGGTCACGATGATCGGGATCTCAAGTTCTGCCGCACGCGTGACGGCATCCTGATACTCATACGCGACATTGCCGGTACCGAAACCTCGAAGCACGAGCCCCTTGATGCCGCTCTCAACGATGCACATGAGAACGTCCGACGGCATCCCGGGAACGAGCGTCACGATGACCACGTTCTCCTCGAACCCCGGCTGAAGGTCCAGACGGCTGTCCGTGCGCCGCGAATGATCTGCGGTTATCCTCACATCCACACGTATGTCCCCCACCACCCCGCGATTGACCGCCACGAACGCGTCAAGCCTCGACTCGGAGGACTTGGTCGCGCGCGCGCCCAGGAGGATCTTCCTGTCGAAGACGATGAAGACGCCCGCGAGATCCATCGTCGCCACGCGCACGGCATTGACGAAGTTCCTCCGCGCGTCCGATTCGATTCTCGTGCCGGGGATCTGCGAACCCGTCAGGACGACCGGCTTGCCCAGCCCCTGGAGCACAAACGACAGCGCACTCGCCGTGTAGGCCATGGTGTCGGTACCGTGCGTCACGACGAACCCGTCGTAGTCATCGTACTTCTCCGCGATAACCTCCGCCACGTGGTCCCAGTGCTCGGGCCGGATGTTGCTGCTGTCGATGTTGTCGATGTACGCCACCTCAAGATCGGCCAGCTCATCGAGCCGCGTCTCCATACTGAGGAGGTTCTTGATGGCCCTGTCGAGCGTGGGCGTCAGAAGGCTTCCCCTCTCGTCCTTCTCCATAACAAGCGTTCCGCCGCAGAAGAGAACGAGGATCCTCGTGTTCGATGCTGTCATGCTCATCCATCCTCTTGATTAGGGGAGTACCCCCGGCCGCAGGTGGCGATCTTAAGGGAGTGCTCGAGTCGCGACATCACACGTGTCACTTGATTTCCGCCACCCACATGACGCACAATGAGTGTAGCCGCGGCAGGCGCCTCTGACAAGGTGGTCAATCAATGAAACAGCTCCTCATTCTGATGCTCTCATTGCTCCCGTTCCTGACATCCTGCGGTAACATCGTCGGAGGTGGAGCAAGCACGCGCACGTACGTCATGGGATTCACGGCATTCCCGCATGCGAACCTGGACTCCGCTGTCCTCGATGCGTGGGACGCCATCGCGGTCAGCGGTGATCTTGCGGTCATCCATGAGGACGGCGGGATCCCGTGGCAAGAGGCCCTCGACGGAACGCCGTACGACGCTTCCTACGCCTGGTGGCTCGACTACGTCCAGAGCCTGATCCCCGTCGGGCACGCCGTCTACCTGGCGGTCACTCCCATATCATCCTCCCGCGACGGTCTCGCGCTCTACCGAGGCGTTGGTTCAGATGAGCCGCTCCCCCCACCCTGGAACACATACACGTTTAATGAGCCCGATGTCATGACGGCGTTCGCGAACCACTGTCTCAACATGATAGACATCTACGACCCGGACTACTTCGCGTTCGCGATCGAGGCCAACATGCTGGCCGATCTCTCCCCGGGCGAGTGGCAGCCGTTCCTGACGCTCCTCGATCACGTGCATGCCGCGATCAGAGACGTGCATCCATTCCTGCCCATCTTCGCCACCATCCAGGCCGACTACTACCACAATGATGTGGGCGGCCAGACCGTGCCTGTCGCTGATCTCCTCTTCTACAGTGACATAGTCGCCGTGAGTTCGCATGCGTCCTCCCGCTTCGACGGAGACCCAGACGCCATTCCAGCTGACTACTTCACAGCGCTCGCAGATCTGTCGCCTGGGAAGCCATTTGCCATCGCGGAGACGACATGGCCGGCCGAGCCGGTCGACGATCCTTACCCCGTCTACATCCCCGCGACTGAGGCCACACAGCAGGATTATGTAGAGCGGCTGCTCACCGACTGCGACGAGCTATCAGCCGCGTTCATCTGCTGGTTCCTCGTAAGGGATTTCGATGACTTCTGGGAGAGCGACCTTCAGTACTACCCGAGCGCGAGCATAGTCCGATACTGGAAGGACTGCGGGTTGTACGATGGTGATGGTGTCGAACGACCGGCGCTCACGAGCTGGATGGAGGCTCTCGAAAGCTAGACCCCGAGAGCCTTCAAGACGTCCCTTTTCGCACGCGCCCTTCCCCTACGCGCCTGGACCATACGGAGCGGCCGAGCCCGACCGTTCCATATCAGCGCAGCAGCACGAGCTTCGATTCCGCACTTCTATCCCCGGCAACCAGTCTCACGAAATAGATGCCCGATGGGAGAAGGCGTCCGCCCTCTCCTGCCCCGCTCCAGAGGATCTCGTGATCGCCGGCAGCAAGCTCTCCGCCAAAGGCTCGGGCGACGAGCCGACCGCTCACATCGTAGACACTCACGTCTACGCGATCACACTCCGACAGTGAGAACGCGATGCGCGTCTCCCCGACCGCCGGGTTCGGCATCATCGGATGAAGCAGAAGCCGCGAGACGGATTGTTCTTCGTCCACTCCAGTATCGATCAGGAGCTGTATGTAGTACTCGTCCCGCTCGACGTTCCCGTTTCCATCTCCAGCGGGAGCCTGCGAGTCGAGTGTGCCGGCATCCGGAGTCTGGTAGCGCGCGACCGAGATCAGGATCGAATCGGGGATCGAACCGAAGAGCGCCTCCATATCGAGCGCGCCTTCGAGCCACGAGCCGGCGAACTTCGGAGCGTTCGATGAATCGTACACCTGCTCCAGGGAATCGAACCAGCCTACCCAACCGTTCGACTCCTCGCTGGCCAGGAAGTATTCCCATCCTGCCACGCTGCCCGACTTGCCCCACGGCGCGCTACGCGAGCCTGAGGGATCCCGATCGACTAGAATGAAGTGGTCGATGCCCGACGTGCCGCTGACACCCTCCGTGGCAACATAGAGCCAGGCACCGTCGAAGGCCGTGTAGAGTTCGCAGTCGCCGTCACTCGCAACGAGTTCCGCCTCCGGATCGAGCGCACCATCCATGACGAATCCGGTTGGTCCGCTACCACCCGTGACAACCACACTCCAGTCGGCGCCGCCATTGTTGTCCCAGTTGCCCGCCCCATCATTGAAAACGAACTCGACCGACGAAGCGGAGCCCGGAATCGCGTAGTCGTAGCGCCAGGCATCCTCACCGGCGTCCCACGTCATCGATGGATCCGGACTCAGCACGTCCTGCCATCCACTGTGCCCGATATGGATGTAGACCGGGCTCGTTCCTCCCTGGAGAACAGCGCGGCAGTCGAGGTCGTAGTAGACGCTGACTGAACCGCTTGCCTCCGGCTCGTCCGGATTCCACCACACGCACGTATCGGACGGCGAGCCCCCGCCGCTTCCGACCCAGACGTGCTGGATCGGTGTGCGCTTGATGAGACCGAGGTTGTCGGTGGCCATAACGTAGTAGTCGAGGAGAACGTCCTCAAAGCCTGTCATGTGAACGTAGTACTGGTCCGCAATGTAGTCGGGCATCACGCTGAAGTTGATCTCGGGCTGTCCGTAGACATTGCCCGCGGGGAAGTCCCGCATGGTCATCGGAACGGTCTCCCACGCCCCCACGCCGGCCCCACCCACGTACGTCTCGTTGACGTCGGTTGAGAGGGGGTTAGTGCCGTCCGCATCGACTCGGTACTTGAGGTCAACGCTCGCGAGTCCCGAAACGTCGTGGGCGAATGTCCAGATGTGGAAGTCCTGCGACATCACGGCTCCCGACCCGCCTGGGTATCCCCAGAGAGAACCGCCGCCCATGCCGCCCGGATTCCACGGAAGTCGCTGCGGGATCCAGACCGTCGGCGCCACGACGTCACTCCCGCCCGCGATGATCGGATCCGCGTGGGCCATGGCGTTGTTGCACGCGAGCGTCGCCTTGATCTCGAAATCGAGTGCGTTCCCGTAGTACATGTAGCCGCTCTCGTAGCCGGCCAGAAGGAAGTGCCACGCCTTCTCGACACCGTTTGCGCCAAGTGAGGGGTTCTGAATCATGACCGGATCAGCCGTCCCACTGATGGCCTCCGCGGTCTCGACGCGGTTCTCTGCCGCAGTCAGCACGGCCCAGTTTCGCTCATCGAGCGCCCACCCGCCGGCGATGTCGAACGATCCACCCGAGTCGTAGAGCGGCCAGTTCCAGTTGATGAACTGTGGGCTCCCGAAGTCGCCGTCCGCATTGACCCAGCCGCCGTCCTCCACGTGAACGACGTCAGCCGGATCGACGGGATG
>DAOVNE010000306.1 GCA_030630395.1 Candidatus Eiseniibacteriota bacterium | reverse complement strand
TATCCTCGTGAATTCAAGAGTGCAGACGCGGCCGGTCAGATAGACGACTCGCCGTACCGATTCGACCGTGTAGGGTGGTGGTCGCCGCTCCTCTGGCTCACGCAGGGCTATGCGGTCCTCGATGGTCCCGCGATGGCCATCGTCGGTGAGGGAGATGAAGATCCGAATGACACGTATGTCGCGCAGCTCGTGTCGAGCGCTGCCGCCGCCGTCGATGAGGTCGTCGGAAGGGGTGTTGCGGATCGCGACAGGATCGCCATAGGCGGTCATTCGTACGGCGCGTTCATGACCGCGAACCTGCTGGCGCACTCCGATCTCTTCGCCGCGGGGTTGGCCCGGACGGGCGCCTACAACAGGACGCTGACACCGTTCGGATTCCAGTCGGAGGACCGCACGCTGTGGGAGGCCCCCGACGTCTACTTCGGGATGTCGCCGTTCATGCACGCCGACAAGGTGAATGAACCGCTTCTCATGGTGCATGGAGAGGCCGACAACAACTCAGGCACCTTCCCGATGCAGAGTGAGCGCTTCTACAGCGCGATCAAGGGGTTGGGCGGGACCGTCCGGCTCGTGATGCTTCCTCACGAGAGCCACAGCTACCGCGCGCGGGAATCCATTCTCCATCTTCTGTGGGAGACAGAGGAGTGGCTGGACACATACGTCAAGAACCGTGATCTGCCCGATGCCAAGGAGTGACCTGGCTGTATCCCTCTCGTCGGGTTCCTGCTAGCATGACGCACTGGCGGGCCACCAATGAGGATCCGCGACTGCCAATCCAAGACAGAGGAGGTGCATTGATGAGTAAGGAACTGATCTCAATCTGCGGCCTGCCCTGCCATGAGTGTGGAGCATACGTCGCGACACAGAGCAATGATGATGCGAAACGTGCCGAAGTGGCGGCGATGTGGTCGAAGATGTACGATGCCGAGATAGCTCCGGAGGCGATCAACTGCGACGGTTGCTCCTCTCAAGGGGAGAGGGTCTTCCAGCACTGTACCGTCTGTGAGATCCGGAAGTGTGGAATCGAGCGAGGCCTCGACAACTGCGCGCACTGCGACGACTACGTCTGCAAGAAACTGGAGTCGTTCTTCGAGATGGTTCCAGACAATCGTGCACGGCTCGACGCTATCAAGAAGGGGCTCTAGTTGGCGGGAGGAGACGTTCAGCAGCGTCGTCTGGCGCGTCGTCTGCGAAGGCGGATCACGCGCTCGGATCTGTTCATGCGCTTCCTCTCACTTGTTGTGGCGTGCTTCATAAGGACCATTGTCGCCACGCTGAGAACCAGGCTATCACTCGACGAGGAGTACTCCCGACTCGCCGAGAAAGGCGAACCGATCCTCTTCGCCTTCTGGCACGGGCGTTTGTTCCTCTTCATCAACTCGTTTCGCGACACGGGGCTTGCCATTAACACGGACGTCAGCTGGGCCGGCCAACTGTCTGCCAGGATCCTGACGAGATTCGGGTACTCCGCGGTGCCGGGATCGAGCGCCAGGAGGGGAGCGAGAGCCCTCATTGCGATGCGCAAGCAGATCGCGTTGGGTCACTCAGTAGCCGTGGCCACTGATGGACCAAGAGGGCCGCGGGCGAAGTCGAAGCCCGGTGTTATCACAGTGGCGCGGGCCACGGGTTGCCCGGTCGTGCCGGCGGCGACAAGCGCGAGACCGGCATGGGTGATTCGTAGTACGTGGGACGGATTCATGATCCCCGTCCCGTTCGCGCGCGCTGCGATCGTGTTGGGGAAGCCGATCTACCTGGGCGAGGTCGGGGAGGGAGAGTCGCTCGAGCTGCTCGACCGCGCCCTCGATGAGACCGCCGCGAAGGCGGATTCGTTGGTGGGACGCGTGTGAGCGCCTGAGACAGCGGAGGGTGTGCTTTGAGTTCGCTCGACTTTGCCATGCGCCAGATGATCGATGAGGACCTCGCAACCGTCGCGGAGATCGAAGCGAGCGTCTTCACCGACTGGTATCGCATGTACCGCAAGCCTCAGGACGCGCTCGCCGAGCGCACCATCAAGGAACTCAGGTACTCAACATCGCTTGATCCAAGCGCGAACCTCGTTGCCATAGCCGCGGACGGAGCGATGGTCGGGTTCGTACTGGCCCGTACATGGGGCGAGGTGGGTTGGTTCGGAACGTTTGGTGTCCCCACTCAGTTCCACGGTCTGGGCATAGGGCGGTCGCTGATCGAAAGCGTCACCGCCTACTTGAGAAGGAGCTGCCGGATCATCGGTCTCGAGACCATGCCGGAGAGCGGAAACAACGTCGGTCTCTACACGAAGACGGGCTATGCGGTCACCTTTCCCACACTGATCCTCGAACTCTCTCTCATACAGCAGGCAGACCGCTTGAGGGGCTTGGGCGCAGGTGATGTGATCCTCTGGGGAAAGTGCGACGGAGCAACGAGGCTCGGCATGCTGAGTGGAATGCGCGCCATCTCCGGTGCGATCGTGCCCGGGCTCGACTACGCGTGCGAGATTGAGGCCATGTGCGAGCATCGCCTGGGTGAGACCTTCGTGGCCATGGAAGGCGACGCAGTGGCGGGGTTCGCGATCGTCAGGACGGTGCCGTACCGGGGGCAGGATACGACGGGCAGGGGGTACATCCACATCCTGTGCGTGCATCCCGAAGCCGATACCGAAGCGGTACTCCTGAACCTCCTCCAGCAGATATGGCGCAGGTGCACCTCGACCGGCCTGACGCTTCTTGTGACGGGCATCGGTGGTCGCTACCAGTCTGCTCTTGAACTCCTCATGCAAAACGGTTTCAAGGGAGTCAGAGCCGCG
>DAOVNE010000174.1 GCA_030630395.1 Candidatus Eiseniibacteriota bacterium | reverse complement strand
GCCCGAGGGGGAGGGTGGCGCGGTCGACCTCACGCAGGTCGACGCTGTCGCCCGCGACATCGGGCGCAACATGGACGGCTATCGCGTCATCGTGCAGAAGAGCACGGTTCCTGTCGGCACGGCACGCCGTGTGCGTAAGATCATCGAGGAGAACCAGAGCGAACCGTACGAGTTCGACGTGGTGTCGAATCCCGAGTTCCTTCGTGAGGGAGCGGCGGTCGGCGACTTCATGCGTCCCGACAGAGTGGTCGTAGGGGCGGACACCGATCGGGCGAAGGAGATTCTGAGGAGCATCTACGCCCCGCTCTACCTGATCCGCACGCCGATCGTGGAGACGACACCAGAGAGTGCCGAACTCATCAAATACGCGTCCAACGCTTTCCTGGCGACGAAGATATCGTTCATCAACGAGATTGCCAATCTCTGCGAGAAGGTGGGCGCCGACGTGCAGACCGTGGCGTATGCAATGGGGCTGGACAAGCGTATCGGTCCGAAGTTCCTTCACGCCGGAGCCGGGTACGGAGGCTCGTGTTTCCCGAAGGACACGAAGGCGCTGACGAAGATCGCTGCAGGGGCCGGTGTGGAATCCCGCATCGTGAATGCGACGGTCGAGGTCAACAGGCTCCAGAAGGAACAGATGGTCGATAAGGTACTCGCGGCCGCCGGAGGTGACGTGTCAGGCAAGACCGTTGCGCTCCTGGGTCTGTCGTTCAAGCCGAACACCGACGACATGCGCTATGCGGCCTCGATAGTCCTCGCGGAGGGTCTCAAGGCGAAGGGCGCAACCGTTCGAGGCTACGATCCTGTCGCCATGGACAACGCGCGCGCCATCATGCCGTTCGTGGAGTTCGCCTCTGACGCTTATGAAGCTGCCACGGGCGCCGACGTGGTCGTGCTTGTGACGGAGTGGAACGAGTTCAGACAGCTCGACACTGACCGGCTCAGTGACGTGATGGCGGGTCGAGTAATAGTCGATTGCAGGAACATCTACAATCCGGAGACTCTCGAGAGTGCAGGCTTCAGCTACGTTGGCGTCGGCCGCGGCAAGCGTGCGAAGCAGTAATTCCGAGGAGGAGAAGATGGCCGGAACTGCGTTACCCAAGGGGATCAAAGCGAAGCGACTGATCGACGGTGTCAGTGTCAAGGAACTGAGGCTCATCCCGGACGAGCGCGGCTATCTGATGGAGATGCTTCGCTCGGACGACGAGATCTTCCAGGAGTTCGGACAGGTCTACCTGTCGGTGGCTTACCCTGGTGTGGTGAAGGGCTGGCACTACCACAAGGTGCAGACGGACTTCTTCACGATCGTGAAGGGGATGATGAAAGTTGTGCTCTACGACGATCGTCCGGATTCGCCGACCCGAGGTGAGATCAACGAGTTCTTCATGGGCGAGCTGAATCCGATTCTCATCACGATTCCTCCGGGTGTGCTTCACGGAATGAAGGCCATCGGCAACGCGCCAGGCTATCTCGTGAACTGCCCAACCAAGTCCTACAAATACGACGAGCCGGATGAGTTCCGCGTGGATCCACACGACGGGACCGTTCCGTACGACTGGGGTCTTGAGGAGGGCTAGTGGCAAAACGGTTGTAGCGCGCCGGAGGAAGCGGTATACTCCCGATGTGTGGATCTGCTTGAGCGGGGGCCTCTTGGGCCCCTCATTCTGGAGAGGTAGCTTACGATGAAGGTACTTGTCACCGGCGGAGCAGGATTCATCGGTTCGCATCTCTGCGAAGCGCTGCTCAAGAGGGGAGATGAGGTCTGGGTTGTGGATGATCTCTCCACGGGGCGATTCGAGAATATCGCTCATCTGGAGGACAACTCCAGGTTCCATTACACGATTGACACCATTCTCGACGAGCGCGTAGTGGGTGAAGCGACCGCGAATGTCGATACCGTCTTCCATCTGGCCGCCGCCGTCGGCGTCGCCTACATCATTGACAACCCCTTGAAGTCGCTCGAGACGAATATCAAGGGCACGGAAGTCGTCCTACAAGCAGCCAACGAGGGGAAGAAGAAGGTCATACTCTTCTCGACCTCAGAGATCTATGGGAAGGCCAACGAGCAGCCCTGTAAGGAGACGGACGACAGAATTCTTGGCTCGACGACTATCGCCAGATGGGGTTACTCCTCATCCAAGGCCATCGACGAGTTCCTGGCGCTTGCGTACCACAGGGAGAAGCAGCTGCCTGTGGTGATCGTAAGGTGCTTCAACACCTGCGGCCCGCGGCAGACCGGTCAGTACGGGATGGTGATTCCGCGTTTTGTGAAGCAGGCGCTTCTGAATCACCCCATTACGGTATATGGAGACGGGAAGCAGAGCCGATGTTTCTGTGATGTTTCCGATGTGATTCGAGCTGTGACCGCGCTGTCGGACGAGCCGGCTGCGATCGGGGAGGTCTTCAACGTAGGGAGTGACATTCCCATCTCGATCGAGGAACTCGCCCAGAAGATCAGGGAGTTGACAAGCAGTAGTTCGCCTGTAGAATATATACCATACGATAAGGCGTACGAGCAGGGCTTCGAGGACATGAGGCGGAGGATCCCGTCCCTAACAAAGCTCAAGGATCTCATAGGCTACGAGCCGGAGGTTTCGCTTGAGCAACTCCTCGAGGGAGTCGTCGCCGATTTCAAGAGGTAGCGTGGCTGGTCCCCGAGGTTCTTGAAGCGGTTGTCGGAAGAATCCATCGGGCGCCGCAGTGAAGTGAGATGACCACATGAGGGGGAAGACGCCAGGATTGCTACGGATTGCCCGTTCCTGAGAACCGCGGGGCCTCGGGTGTACAGGTGGCGCCGGGTCGGGGACAGGCCGTAAGGCCTTGACAACAGCCGTTCGTTGGGGATATTCTGCCCACACGGACAGGGGAACCGCGGGGATCCGTATGATCTTTCTTGGAGCATTCCTTCTCTCGATGATGGCCGTGCTTGCGCTGACGCCTGCTCTTCGCGGCTTGGCGAAGCATCTGCACTTTCTCGACTACCCTAACACAATCAAGGTTCACAAAACGCCCACGCCTTTGATGGGCGGCATCGCTGTTGCCCTGGCAAGCCTGGCCTCGGCGGCGGCAGCGCTCGCACTGATCAACTACCCCTACAGCGCCAAGATAGTCGGCTTCATGTCGGGCGGTCTGATAGTCGTTGTCCTTGGACTTGCCGACGATGCCAACGGGATGCGCCCGGCGGTCAAGCTGACAGGCCAGGCCGTTGCCGCAGCCGTGATGATGTTCTCCGGGGGCTTGAGTGGCCTGCCGTTTCATCCGGTGATCTCCTTTGTGCTGGGGCTCATCTGGATGGTGGGGCTTATGAACGCCTTCAACTTCCTGGACAACATGGACGGCATCACAGCAGGCATTGCCTCCATCGCAACGTTCGGCATCTTCACGCTCGCACTCGGGCACGGCCAGGTCCTTACTGCCATAGCGGCGATCGCCGTGGCCGGTGGGGCACTGGGTTTCCTCACGTACAACTTCAGCCCGGCGACGATCTTTCTGGGAGACGCCGGGAGTCTGTTCCTTGGATACGTGGTGGGCGCCCTGTCAATGAGGGCAGTCGCGTATGCCGGAGCCGACCCAACGGCCATCGTCATCCCGGTGCTCATGCTTGCCTATCCCATCTTCGATGCCAGTCTGGTCACTATAGCCCGACTGGCCGACGGGCGTGACGTGGCTCAAGGTGGGAAGGATCACAGTTCTCATCGACTTGCGGGGTTGGGTCTGTCCCCGAAGCAGACGGCCGCGACCATATACGTTCTCTCGATCTCGCTGACAGCAATCGCCGTCTATCTCTCGCTCTATCACGGGGGCGACCTCTTTATCCATGCGCTCGTCACGCTTGCGGTCGCGGGCGGTCTCTTCTTTATGGGAATGAGGCTGCTACGCGTTCCGACGCAGGCACGAGGAAGCGGAGTGCCTTCGCCGGTCGCCGTGAGGTTGTACCGTCCGACTGAGCAGGAGATCGCTCTCCTGACAGCTGCCCACACGAGAATCAATGGGGGAGGGACTGAGACAGAACCCGTCCCGACCCATTCCCGCGAAACTATCGAGGTGTAACAGTTCCGTGCCCAGTCTCGGGGCGGAACAAGGGAGAGGAATATGCTGGACCTGAAGTACCTAAGAGCGAATCCCGACATCGTTAGGACCGCCATCACGAACAAGAATGAGAAGGCGGATCTCGACGAGTTGCTTGTGCTTGACGGGAAGCACAGGTCTCTTCTTGTAGAGGTCGAGGAACTCAAGAAGGAGCGCAACGTCGAGAGCGAGCGGGTGGCCGAGCTCAAGCGGAAGGTCGAGAATGCGGATGAGATAATCGCTCGGATGCGCGCGGTCTCGGAGAAGATCAAGGGACTGGACGAGGAGATCTCCGGTGTCCAGACTGGCCTCCGGGAACTCATGC
>DAOVNE010000239.1 GCA_030630395.1 Candidatus Eiseniibacteriota bacterium | reverse complement strand
TCTCGACGCCCTTCACGTTCATCCAGTCGAGCTCGATCTCCGTCGCCAGCGTCATGCAGGCTTTGAAGATGTCGGGGAAGATCTTCTTCGGGACGGCCGTCTGCTGGAGCGGCATCTGCCTGGCAAGCCGCTCCATCTCTGGTATGTCCTGGGCCTGCATCGTGCTGACCAGGTGCTGCATGTACTTAGCTGCGATCTCGTGCCCAAGCCGTCCCCCATCCCGCCAGAGGGACGGCCTCTCTGGAACCTTCACATCCGACACGGGTGCCAGGCCCTTCTTGAGAGCAAGAGACCCGGGACAACCCGTGTAGTTGTTGAACGTGGTGTTCGAATATCCCATTCGCGGCTTCTCAGCCGTCTGTGTGACCATCGGTCCCTCCTAGAAATCGAGGATGCCGCCCGCTGGATCGCTCGGCGGTGGCGGCTTCTCTTCGCCTGACTTCCGTGTGGTCGCCTTGCGCTCTCTCTTGGCTTCCCTCTCTACGATCATGGTGTCTACGCTAGACATCACGTGCCTCAGGGCCATGATGTGCTGAAGAACTCCGTCCTTCACGAACGGTGAGAGCTCCGCGTCTATCCTCTCCTCGTCCCATCCAATCGTGTCGCACGCCACCTGTACGTCTGCCGGAAGGTTGTGGAGCGGGTTCGGCTGGTCGTCCTGACCTGCGTCGCCTTCCTTCTCCAGCGTGAAGATGGGCTTGGCCGTAACATCCGGGCCGCTCCCTTTGGCCATATCGGCTGTGAACCCCGGGAAGACTTCTCCCGACGTAGAGGCCTCTTTGGTCTCAGGGAACAAGAGCTCCACGTCGTCGCCGTCACCATCTGTGGCCTCGGGGATGTCAACCTCGCCGGCCGCGATCCGGTCCAGCTCTGGACTCGGCAGTGCCGGCTGTGACGTCTGCCCGAACGCGAGTTGACGGGGGATTATGTCCGCGTACTCCGGATTCAGATCCAAGGAGAGCACGAACCCTGGGACGGACTTGCCTTCTGGATGGAACATCTGCGGGTACACACTGAGAACCAAGGGGATGCCGTTGATCCGGCCCCAGCCCTGCTTCAGCAGCCAGAGATTCCCCAGGAAGTTCTGTGTAGAGTGCACTCCCGTCGTGCTGATCTGCCAGACACAGAGCGATGGGAGGTCTGGGTGCATGATGATGAACTGGAGGGAACCCGTGAGCTTGCACTGCTTGTTCTGGAAGTACTTGCAGGTGTCCGGGTCGCAGACCTCATCAATGCCGTCGATGAACTTGTTGTTCTCGTCACGGCGCCGGATCACCTTCTCGCCGTCGCTCATGCACTTGAGCCGCTCGCCGGTCCCGTAGAGCTTGAGGTAGTGCGGGAACACCTTGTCCCAGGGATGCTCATCGTCCTGCACCAGCATGATCGGCAGGGACTTCGGCTTCTCGCCGAACGTCTTGAGGAGCAGCGAGAGCAGGTCCGGGTTCTTCGGGTCGAAGCGGAAGTGGTCCAGCTTCGTAGGAACCATCTTCTCCGGGTTCCTCCTGCTGGGCACCTTCTTCCCGATACGCACATTCCCCGCCCGTGGTATGACCAGTCGTTCTGAAATCCCCCTGTACTTCACTGGCATCTAGTCCTCCTCAATGAGCAGCACCATCACTGCCTCGGTTTCTCCCAGGCACGTCGCCAGGAGCCGGCTAGCCTCACGCAGGAACATCCGTGAGACCCTCGTGCGCCGGCCACTACGGACCTGCCCCACGTATCCCCTGCTGTAGCTGGTTCCGTTCGCCAGGCGACCGTTGCTCAGTCCCGCCATGGTCGCCACCTTGTGGAAGCGCTCGGTTGAGATCGCCACCGTAGTGCCCCCAGAATCGCCGGAACGCTGGTTACTTTCGGATACTCCCCCGCTTCGGGTATCAACCACTGTCCTCTCCTTCGCGTCGCACAGAGACGCTTATCGGGCTCCCCAGCCCCTCGCTATCTGCTCGTACCCCAGGAGGTTGGGATGGTCCTTCCTGATGCGGGCCCTGATCCCCTCCATGATGAGCTCGATCCCTGCCGGCATGGTCTTCTCCTCACGCTCGATGTGCTTCTGGAGGTACCGGACCTTCTTCTTCTCGATCGCGAGGAGTCGTTCCTTCTCCTTCACTCGATCCAGCTCCTCCAGGAGCCGCTCTCTCAGCTCCGTGATCAGGCACTGCTGCGTGTGCATCTGCTCCAGGTGCCGTTCGAACAGTAGCTGGACCCCCTTGGTGATGAACTGCCAGAAGCGGTGCTCGCCCCATGAGAGCTTGACTCCGCCCGTGCAGCTGGTAGCCTTGAAGACCAAGTGGGCATCCTCATCGAACCAGAGGTTCAGATCAGTTCCACCGTCCACGACGAGTTCAAAGTGCTCAGGTTCCTTCCACTCGTCCGGTACGAGTGAGAGATTCATGGCTGGCCGCAAGGTGCACCTCCCGTGCTGTAGGCCAATGCAAAGAGGCCCCTTCTCTTCACCATCAGGCGAGAGCCGGGGCCCCATCCGAGCCACACAATACTGTGGTGGCGTCACTTATATGACGCACACTACAGACTGGGCATGTAATCGCTATTCAAGTTTCTTGCGATTCTGCTACACATGTGGGATTCGGGCATTGCAGAGTGCGGGAAGACCGTGCTGAGATCGGCTGAGGTAGGGCTCGATCAGGAGGATTGTGATGTTTCCTGCGGGATTCACATGCTTGCCAACGAATATGTATTATGTAAACCTACGCAGGAGACAAAAAAGAAGGCGGGTCTCGCCCACTCTGAAGACTCTCGCTGTTCAGATGTCAAAGATCCGTCACGGTCTCTGAGCGAAGAGTGCTAGGACCGTGCCAATATGAAAACCCGAGAGAAGCCTGTGCCGGTCTGCGGCTGTGAAGCAGCAGCGCCGAACCTCTCTCGGGTCTCTTTCTGGTCGTTCATGTCGGCACAGTTTCTCGGCGTCTGCATATCAGGTTCCTCCGAGGAGCGAAGGTACGCGACCCGGAGAATCCTGTCAACCCTTTTCTTCGATCAGCTCCATCAGCTGTGGATCGTTGATCTCCGCCTTACGGAAACGACGGTACGTATCACCTGAGATCACGAAGGTTCGTTCCTCGCCGCCCTGGACACGCCGCATCCGGATTTCTTCCGCTGAAGGCCAGTAGCTGCGCTTCAGCGATAAGAGCACATCGATGAACTCACCCATCAGCTCGACTACGGCTGCGCCCCTGTCTCTCTCATCTGGCACTATCTCCCAACTCACGAAGATCGTCTCGCCTTCCTTCTTGAACTCAAGCAGCTTGCCGTGATGTTGGCTAACGAGCCGGTGTCTGAACTCCTTCGCCGCGCGGGCACAGAGCTCATCGACGTCGGGAGTGTGGAGTGCTGCGTACTCAGCACCGGGATTGAGCTTCCTCTCGAAGTCCCCGCTGTCACAGCCGAGCAGCAGTACACTGAGAATGATGATCAGAGGGAAAATCGTGGGGATGCGCATACGTGCCTCCTTCGTGGTTAGGACTACCACCACGATGAGACACGGAGAGCGAGCTGTCAACCCTTGAGTGCGGAATCCAGGCCTGGAGTGTGGTAGATGTCTGCCCAGTCGGGACTGGCGAGTGCC
>DAOVNE010000129.1 GCA_030630395.1 Candidatus Eiseniibacteriota bacterium | reverse complement strand
GCCAGGCAATGAGCACGAGGCCGGGCAAAGGAACGATCTGGGAGAGTGGATGGCTAAGCAGAAGGGCATCATCGTCGAAGGCGTAGTGAACGAAGCACTACCGAACGCCATGTTCAGAGTCGAGTTGGACAATGGGCACAAGGTCCTGGCTCACATATCGGGGAAGATGCGTATGCACTACATCAAGATCCTCCCCGGGGACAGGGTGACGGTAGAGATCTCTCCCTACGACTGGTCACGGGGACGTATCACGTACAGGTACAAGTAGAACCGATGTATGGAAGAACGATTGACCGGGAGGAACCATGAAGGTGCGGTCTTCAGTGAAGAAGATCTGCGAGCACTGCAAGATCATAAAGAGACACGGGAAGATCCGGGTCATCTGCGAGAACAAGCGGCACAAGCAGGTCCAAGGGTAGTGACGTAAAAGGGAGGTTACCTCGATTGGCGCGCATTGTAGGTGTTGACGTACCAGATAATAAGAGGGTCGTCGTAGCGCTCACTTATATCTACGGTATCGGTCGAACAACGTCAGTGAAGATCCTTCAAGAGGCGGGGATCGACCAGAACGAGCGGGTGAAGGATCTCACGGCCGACCAGATCGGGCGCATCCGGAGTATTATCGAGAACAGTTACCGCGTGGAGGGCAGTCTCAGAACTGAGATCTCTCTGAGCATCAAGCGCCTGAAGGATGTCGGCAGCTACAGGGGCTGGCGCCATAGGCGCGGTCTCCCTGTTCGTGGGCAGCGGACGAAGACCAACGCTCGCACCAGGAAGGGACCGAAGAAGACGGTTGCCGGGAAGAGAAAGGCGCCTGGCAAGAAGTAGCTTATCTGTGTAGGAGGTCAAGTTGGCTCAGCGCAAGAAGAAGCAGGTTGAGCCCGACGGTGTCGCGCACATCAGGGCCAGTTTCAACAACACGATCGTGACTCTGACAGATTCCAGGGGAAACACGATTGCCTGGGCGAGTGCGGGCAAGGTCGGATTCAGAGGTTCCAAGAAGAGCACGGGGTTTGTCGCGCAGCTTGTGGCGGCGGACGCCGCAGAGCAGGCGATTCCGATGGGTCTGAGGCGGGTTGATGTCGAGGTGAAGGGACCCGGACCCGGTCGCGAGGCTGCCATTCGCGCCCTGCAGGCGGCTGGTCTCAAGATATCGGCGATCAGGGACGTGACGCCGATTCCTCACAACGGCTGCAGGCCGCCCAAGAAGCGAAGGGTATAGGAGACGGAGGAGCACTAGATGGCGACGTATCACGGTCCGCGGTGCAAGCAGTGCCGCCGCCACGGCATGAAGCTTTTCCTGAAGGGGCAGCGGTGTTCGACCGACAAGTGCGCCTTTGAGAGAAGAGCGTACGGTCCTGGCGAGCACGGCAATACGAGACGCAGGCGCAAGACGACGGAGTACGGCCTGCAGCTCAAGGAGAAGCAGAAGACAAAGAGAATCTACGGCATTCTCGAGAAGCAGTTCAGGAACTACTACAAGGAAGCCGAGCGCCAGAAGGGTGTGACCGGCACGAACCTGATGAGCATCCTGGAGCTGAGATTGGACAATGTCCTCTACAGGCTCGGTTTTGCTCCCTCGAGGTCCGCGGCGCGCGAGCTCGTCGTACATGGGCACTTCGAGGTCAATGGGCGGAAGGTCGACATCCCGTCGTACCTTGTCAAGACAGGGGATGAGATCTCTGTGCGGGACAGGTCGAAGAACATCCCGGAGATCAAGGAGTCAGTGGACGGCAAGGCCGGCGTAGGTACGTTGGAGTGGCTCGAACTCGATCCCAAGAAGTTCACTGGGCGCGTGCTCGACCGCCCGTCAAGAGCTCAGATCCCGACACCCGTTAATGAGCAGCTCATCGTCAACTACTACTCCAGGTAGTCTTGACTGCGACGACGGTGGCCAATGCATCGAGGAGGCCGGCGGACAATGAAGTGGAAGAACCTGAGGATGCCAGACGAGATTGTCTGGGACAAAGACACGATAACGGGGTCATACGGGAAGCTGAGGGCGGAGCCGCTTGAGCGCGGGTATGGCGTTACGGTCGGCAACCTGCTCCGGCGCGTATTGCTCTCGTCCTTGCAGGGTGCGGCGGTGACCGGTGTCAAGATTGAGGGAGTCCTGCACGAGTTTTCAGTCGTGCCGGGCGTTGCGGAGGACGTGACGGAGTTGATTCTCAATCTGAAGCTGCTCGACGTGCGGCTTCTCAGTGACGGTCCGGAGATGCTGTACCTGAGGGCTGACGCTGAAGGTGAGATAAAGGCATCGGATCTCGAGCCCAACCCCAATATCGAGATCATGAACCCCGACCTCCACATCGCGACGCTGGAGCCAGACTCAAGTCTGGAGATGGACATCGTGATCGATGCGGGGAGGGGATACATCCAGGCCGAGGAGCACGTGTTCGAGGACAAGCCGGTTGGGTTCATTCCCATCGACTCAGTCTTTTCGCCGGTCAAGCGCGTTCACTATGAGGTTGAGAACACGCGAGTCGGACAGCGCACGGACTATGACAAGCTCTTCCTTGAGGTCTGGACAAACGGAACGGTCGCTCCCGAGGATGCCGTGTCGTTCGCGGCGAAGATTCTGAAGGACCATCTGCTCCTCTTCATGTCATTCGACGTGGAGCCTGAGGAGGAGATTGAGGAAGTGATCGATCCGGAGCAGCAGCGTCTTAGTGAGCTTCTGCAGCACAGTGTTGAGGAACTTGAGCTCTCCGTCAGGTCATCGAACTGCCTGAGTGATGCGGGGATAGCCACATTGGGAGAGCTGGTTCTCAAGACTGAGGCGGAGATGCTGAAGTACAGGAATTTCGGGCGGAAGTCGCTTCAGGAACTGGTCGACATCCTGTCCGACATGGGACTGCACTTCGGCATGGACGTGGAGCCGCTCTCGGTTTCCGAGGACAGCGATGCCGCTGAGATGGCCGTTCTGGCTGAACCTGAGCTGTCTGAAGCCGAGGAGAGCGAGGAAGTCAAGGAGACGGGGGTAGAGCAGTAGATGCGACACAGGAAGAAGGGAAGAAAGCTCGGCAGGACCTCGAGCCACAGAAAGGCCACGTTTAGGAACATGGTGACCTCGTTCTTTGAGCTCGGGCAGATCGAGACAACGGACGCCAAGGCGAAGGAACTCCGCTCGCTGGCTGAGAGACTCGTTACGGTCGCTAAGCGCGGCAGTGATGATCTGACGGCGAGACGTCAGGTTCTGAGGGTTGTCCGGAGCAAGAAGGTCGTCGCCAAGCTCTTTGATGAGATCGCGCCCCGCTATGCAGACAGGCCGGGTGGATACACGCGGATCATCAAGGTGGCCAGCAGGCGCGGCGACGCGGCTCCGCTGTCGATTCTGCAGTTCGTGATGGAGCCTGTTACCTTCAAGGAGCGCAAACCGCGCGCCGATGAGGGACCGGACGAAGTCATCAGAGCTGTGGTTGAAGAGCCGCCGGCGGACGACGCCGAGGCTGCTGTCGACGCGACGGATGATGTGGGAGAGGGTGAGGAAGTGACCGACGCGTCTTCGGAAGACGCGCCTTCCGAGGAGGGCGTGTCTCCAGCGGGAGACCAAAAGAAGGAAGGCTGAGTGTGAGCTTCATGCGGCACACCGGCAGTAGATACAGAAGGGCGTCGGAGAGAGATTCCGGCGCCCTTCCGCTTGTTCGCCACCTGGCGGCGCTGCTTCTCCTCTCTGTTCCCGTGATGTTCGCGGGCTGCTCACTTCTGGGGTCGGGCTCGGGCGTGGCCTCCGATCCTGACGTGCTGCCCGCGGATCCCGTGGCAGGCATTGAGACGGCCCCAAGCGGTGGAGGAGGGGGAGTCGGCGCAGAGGCCGGGTACACCGAAGCCGAGTACGGTGGGTCCGCCCGGACGGCCTGGCCCGAGAGAGACCTCGTCGCAGGCGGTCCGGTGCTGAGGGTGGGCCTGGGGCACGACGTGAAGAGCACGATCATCTCCGGGCGCGGACCCTTCACAGTGACCGTATACGCCGAGTCGACGAGACGCATCTCAGCGGCTCAGGGCGCCGAGTGGTTGTTCCGGTCCGAGGGACGCGGCTTCCAGATGGTCGGGCCCGATGAGAACGTCGTGCTTCGTGGGACGGTCCGCCTTGCCCCTGACGGTGAGGGAGCGATTATCCACGACGGCGTGGCCTACAGGGGGGAGATAGAGGTCTTCATCTCAAGTTCAGGGGGCCTTTCCGTGGTCAACGTGATCGATCTCGAGTCGTACTTGCGAGGTGTGGTGCCAAAGGAGATCGGGCCGCGATCGAACAGTGAGATTGAGGCTGTGATGGCCCAGGCCGTGGCGGCCCGCACGTACGTTCTGGCTCGCGGAGGGGGGAGAGAGAGGGGAGACTTCGATCTTCACTCTACGATAGCGGACCAGGCCTACGGCGGCCGAGATGTCGAGGATCCCACCAGTGACCACGCCGTACTTGAGACGGCGGGTCTCGTGGCTTTTCACAACGGCCGGCCGATCGACGCCTACTTCTCATCGTGCTGCGGCGGACGAACTGAGGACCGCCGGGAGGTCTGGGGACTCGATCCTGAGCCGTATCTCATCTCCGTAAGGGACACCCCTGGTGGAACCGCCGATCTGGACGCAGCCTACTGCAACGAATCCCGGAACTTCAAGTGGAGCACAGAGTGGGGCGGGGGTGAGATCCTCGATCTCGTCCGCCGCTATCTTCCGGATCTCGCCTCAACGCCGGTGCGAGGCTCGATCGGTGAAGTGCGAAACCTCACGATCACAGATCGAGCGCCGTCCGGCAGGATCAAGTGGCTCCGAGTTGAGACCGATATCGGCGACTACAGAGTCTACGGTGACCGGGCGCGCTGGCTCCTGAGGAGGCCTGGCTCCGACAGCATCCTCTGGAGTTCGTGGTTCGATCTCGATGTGTCCCTGCGCGGCGGGCGGGTGGTGCACGCTCAGGCAGAGGGCCGCGGGTACGGCCATGGCGTCGGCATGTGCCAGCACGGAGCACTCGGGATGGCGCGCCGTGGCTTCTCGTACGAGCAGATACTCAGGCACTACTACCCCGGCATCCGGATCGCCACGCCCTCGAGCTACTGGGACTAGCGTCCGGCTTGCTGCGCCCTCAGGCTGCTGGACTGCGGCGGCTTCCTCGCCCCTGCTGGGCGGGTCACAATGTCCCTATGCCTTGCCCTTGTGCGGGGAGATTCGAGTTG
>DAOVNE010000090.1 GCA_030630395.1 Candidatus Eiseniibacteriota bacterium | reverse complement strand
TGACTGCCGTCTCGAATGAATCATCAGCGCCTGCCACCGTCTCCTTCAGACGCGGATAGAGCTCGAGGACGAGATCGTTGAACCGCTGCTTGACATCCGCGTACGGATCGTCGATCCCGGTTTCCGTCCTGATGACCCTGTGAATGAGTTGTCCCATCTCCGGCGGTGTCTTCGACATGTCCATGGTGGAGATCGCTCTCGCGACCTCCCGCAGAACCCGCTCATGAACGGAAGGGTCATCCGAGGCGAAACGCGACGCCTGCAGAGCCTGCCTAAGGAAACATGGGATGCACTCGGTGTAGGTTCTCATGCGACAACCTCCGTGATTACCGGAGGCTACCACACGCACGCCATGATGGACAACCCCCGCGTCGGAGCGACAACAGGAGCGGCCCGGCCCCTTCCGGGGTCGGGCCGTGTGCGCAGCCGATGCGCACGGTGCCAGGTCACGCCTGATTGCGGGGCGAGACTCGCCGGCCTCCTGCACTATCGATCACTAGGCTCCGACATGCGCGGCTTTGACGATGTCCCTCTTGCCACGATCGCCAGGCCGCCGTTTACTTCTCCCCCGAGCGCCGCCGTACGGCCCTGGAGGAACAGGCGTGCTTCTGTCGAAGCAGTGCGTGCAGTACTCGTAGTCCTCCCAGAACGCCTGGTCGAGCTCATCAGGTTCGAACGCGACGGCGGTGCCTTGCTCAACGAGCTTCCCTAGAAGGCAGTTCTCAGATGCTTCGTGCCAGGTGTCGTGGACGATCATGAGATCTGAATCGCCTATGAAACGTGCCTCCCCAAGTTCCTTCAGTGTGAGTGCCATTGTGTCCCCCGCTCTCTTGGCTGGACGCCGCCCTCCCGGAAATCGGCGGCGGCCATGTCGCTCTCTGCTTCGCGAATCTCAACGCTCTCACCCATCTGATATGGCAAGGCGCGTTCCGGAAGCACGAGCGCGAGACGACAATCCGTAACTCCGTATGAGATAAGTAGTTGAGAGAACATGACTCCGCCGGCTGGACTTAGTCCAGCCGGCGGAGAGGACATATCCGTAACCCCTGTATTCACAACCACGTGCTTCACAAGTGTAACTGTTGATGAGACACTGAGTTAAACGTGTACCATCAACGTGACACCTGGAGCTCGGATGTTCCATTCCCGAACAGGAACTCCGAACAGGCGGAAGGAGACAGCGAAGTCGTCCGCACGGTCTCCCTACTTCCCTTCGACCGTCGCGACAAGCGCCTTCACAATATCTGCAAACGCCAGGGCGCCAGGTGAGCTGCCCGAGAGATAGGCAGGAAGTTCCCCTGAATCTCCGGCCACCACGAGTCCAGGATCGATCGGTACCTCTCCGAGGAAGGGCACACCCATGTCGGTGGCCATCTCACGTCCTCCCCCGCTTCCGAAAAGATCGGTGCGCGTTCCGCACTCCGGGCAGATGAACCCGCTCATGTTCTCAACGACGCCGAGGACCGGGAGGTTCAGCTGTCGCGTGAAGCTGATCGATTTCCTCACGTCGGTTATCGCCAGAATCTGCGGGGTCGTCACCACGACCACGCCGTCGGCATCATCGATGAGCTGCGCAACACTCAGCGGCTCATCGCCGGTGCCAGGCGGAGAGTCTACGATGAGATAGTCCAGTTCCCCCCACTCGACATCCTTCAGAAACTGCTTGATGATCCCGTGCTTGAGAGGTCCGCGCCAGATGATGGCGTCGTCCTGGGTCCTCAACATGAAGCCGACGGACATTACCCTCACATTTTGATCCGTCACGACGGGACGAATAGTGTCGTCAACTGCGGTGATGTCCGCTCCCTCCAGTCCAAAGAGACGAGGGATACTTGGTCCGTGGAGATCAATGTCGAGCACTCCGACCGTCCTGCCGAGCTTGGCGAGCGAGATCGCGAGATTGGCAGCGACCGAGCTCTTCCCAACACCACCCTTACCGGAGAGCACGAAGATCTTGTGCTTAATCTGGCACATTCTTCGGGCCAGGTCCTGTCTCTCCTTGAAATCCTTGTCGGTCTCGCTCTCTGTCTTCCCCTTGGCGGAACAGGTCGTCGAGCTGCACGACTCACAGGACTGCTTGTCATCCGACATCACTACCTCCACTAGGTGATTCTGTGGTCTCCTGAACGGCTCTGCTCTGTCAGCGGCTTCAAGCACCCAGCATCCCTGACACACGTGTCCACAGATCGATGATACACGAAGCCGCGCCTCCATCCGAGCATTCGACTACGCTCAGGCCCATGACCTGCGCCGCGGTGACGGCGTCATCGTACGGTATGAGCCCCACGACAGGGATCCCTTTGCCATGGCACCATTCTTGGATGCTCTGAGCAGCCTCGAGATTGATATCCCACTTGTTTATGCAGACGGCAGTACCAACCTTGAGCCCACTGGCCACCTCCGCCACACGCTTGAGGTCGTGCTGCCCCGACAGCGTCGGCTCTGTGACGATGAGCGCCAGGTCTACACCCGTTATCGATGCGATCACCGGACAACCGATACCGGGTGAACCATCGACCACGATGAGGTCGAATCCCCCGTCTTTCGCCACACGCTGTGCCTCGGTTCTGACTCGCGTCACGAGCTTCCCCGAACTCTCCTCGGCGATGCCAAGACGCGCGTGAACAAGCGGACCGTGCTTCGTGTCTGAGACGAACCACTTCCCGCTCTCTACTGCCTGCATTGCGATGGCGCGGCTGGGGCAGAAGTATGCGCAGACACCACACCCGTCGCATGCCATGGAGTCGATAGAGTAGACCCACTTGCCATTCACATGTGTACGACTGACGGCTTCGAACCGGCAGACCTCCAGACACTTGCCGGAGCCATCACATTTCTTCTGGTCGAGGATGGCGGTCACGCCGCCGGAGAACTCGTGGGTCTCGACCACCGACGGAGAGAGAACGAGATGGAGGTCAGCCGCATCTACATCGCAGTCAGCGATAACCTTGCGCCCGGGAAGCGAAGCGAACGAAGCGACAACACTGGTCTTTCCGGTGCCGCCCTTCCCACTGATGACAACGAGTTCCTTCATCTCTTGTCGGCCTCCATCATGCGAGAGAGGACAGCGTCCGCCAGCGTCTCAAGCATGTCGGCGTATCCGGGAACTGTAAGGACCGGCATCTCACCCCGCGCGTACGCTTCTGCAACAGTGCGGCTGTGCGGAATCTTCAGAATCACGTCGAGGCCTTCTTCCTTGCAGTAGTCCTCCACACCCGAGTTGCCTACATCGCTCCTGTTGATGACAATGCTCGTCGTCAGACCCAGTTTCCTCACGGCGCCGACGGCGAGCTTGAGGTCGTTAAGGCCAAATGGCGTAGGTTCCGTCACCATCACTACCCAGTCCACGTCACGTATCGTCTCCACCACGGGACATGATGTGCCTGGAGGGGCATCGAGTATGACCATCCCCTCCTCCGGAACTGCTCTCTTGACGGCACGAATCACGGGCGTCGCCATCGCCTCTCCGACAGCAAGCCTCCCCTGGATGAAACCCAGGTCACCGGCGCTGCCTCGCTCAACAACACCGACGGCCCGCGGAGACTCCGTGATGGCGCCTGTGGGACACACCAGTGTGCATCCCCCACATCCGTGACAGAGAGAGGGAAAGACCAACACCTTCTCGGGTAGACAAGCCAGCGCGTTGAACCGGCAGATCTCGCAGCACCTGCCGCAGTTCGTGCACAACTCATGGTCTATTACCGGGACCGGGATCGCGACGCTCTCTGAACGCTCGATCCTCGGCTCCAGGAAGATGTGTCCGTTTGGCTCCTCGACGTCACAATCAACATACGTAGTCGATTGACCGTGCGCGGAGAGCAAGTGTGCGAGACCCGTGGCCAGCGTTGTTTTGCCCGTACCACCTTTGCCGCTCGCAATGGCTATCTTCATCAAGGCTCCCTATTCGTCGGACCCGGCCTCGAGTTCCGACAGCCGCTTGCGCACATCATCGAGCACGCCGGCCAGATACTCAGCCTGCGCCTTGAGGGCGGTCGCCTCATCGGGCACTGCACCGACTGGCGGGACGGTGGGATTGACCGGTCCATAGTTCTGCGGCGCCACCCCACCGCGTATCCAACCCGGTACTCCTGTAGCGTAGTACATGTTCCGCCAACCGCGGCCACCGCCACCACCGCCACCGAAGCCAGCGCCCCGGCCGCGTCCGGCTCCCGCTCCGACCCGGAATCCCGCACCTCCACCGTTCACATAACCCGGCACATCGTAGCCCGCGCAGTAACCGGCTCTTCTACCCGTCATCGGTCCGAGTCCACTCGGTCCCGTTCTGTCTCCTCTAGGCATTGCACCATCCTCCTGTTGTTCTCAGCTCCAGTGGCCATTGACGTCGGCAGCGTCTGCAGGTGACAACTCCCCGCTCTTGAGTTTGCCGACCGCATCTTTCACCGTTCCCTTCACTGACGTGATGACCTCTACTCCTGCCTCAGTGAGCGTTCTGAAGGCGTTCGGTCCACAGTGACCCGTCAGCACATACTCGACACCCAATCCGGCAACTCGCGCAGCCGCCTGCACACCTGCACCGGACGAAGCTCCGACACCGCTCTGATTGTCGATAGCTTCGGATTCCCCTGTCTCCGTATCGACGATCACGAACCACCTTGCGCGACCGAATCTGGGATCCACATCGCTCGTCATGTCCGGTCCCAGAGATGTAACCGCTATCCTCATTCTCCTAACCTCCTTCATGCTTTCTGCCGCCCTGACGACCTCCGCCGGTCCCACCTTGACCAGCACCACCTCGACCAGCACCACCTCGACCAAGACCACGTCCGCCACCACCACGGCAGCCCGGCATTGCGAACCTCTGCCCCGACAGCTTGCCGTCCACGAACGCGCTCAGAACATCGTCAACATCACCGGACACCCACGGGATGACCCGCACACCTCTCCATGCCAGAAGCCCCGCCAGCCGGTCGGAGAGTGCCCCGCAGATCAGTGTGTCGAGTCCAAGATCACCGATCAGGCGTGCCCGGCGCATCATCCCCCAGCCGCCTAGCTCTACCGTTTCGATGTCCGTTCGCTCTCCACCGGAGAATTCCACAACCAGGACTGCCTCAGAGACATCCAGTACGGGCGAGATCTTCCTGCCCCAAATGGCGATTCCTACACGCATTCCAATCTCCTTGAGGAGACCCCAACTGCGAGTCACCTGCCCTTCATCATCAAGACCCCGCAGACACGTACAAAGCAGCTTGCGTGCCGAAACAGCACGAGTACCCGCCGAGCCCTGTAACGGCTGATGTGTTAATGTGTTAGCGTGCTGATGGTGAGGGTGTCAGGGGGCGAGCAGCTGCTTGAAAGTTGCGCCACTGCAACTCCAGAATCCGGCTGGGTTGCGCAACTGCAACCTAAGAGAGCAAGCCGAGACGCTTCATACGACGCCAGAGTGTGGTCTTGTGAATCCCCAGCTCCGAGGCCGTCCTGAGGCGATTGCCGCCGTTCCTCTCAAGGGCTAAGACGAGGAACTGCCGCTCCAGGTCTTCCATGGAGTGCGGGCGGCCGGTCTCCGCAGACATCGCTCCTGACTTCAGGTAGGTAGGCAGATGACGTGTTCCTATCTGTCCGGACCTGCAGGTGACGAACCCGTGCTCGATGACGTTCTGTAGTTCGCGGATATTGCCGGGGAAGTCGTGGCTCATGAGTATCGACATCACTGCGCTCGAAACACCCGAGACATCACGGTTGCGCAGGCGATTGAACTTCGCGATGAAGTGATCAACGAGGAGGGGGATATCGTCCTTGCGCTCGCGCAAGGGCGGCAGTTCGACGGTCACCACGTTTATGCGATAGTAGAGGTCCCGCCTGAACTCTCCCCGCTCCACAAGCTCGGGGAGGTTTCTGTTCGATGCGGAGACGATGCGGACATTGGCAGTGAGTGTCTCGGTCCCTCCAAGCGGCTCGTAGGTCCCATCCTCAAGCACCCTGAGAAGCTTGCTCTGCAGAGCCGTCGATATGTCACCGATCTCGTCGAGAAAGACAGTCCCGCCCTCGGCGAGGGCAAAGCGGCCAGGCTTGTCACGTTTGGCGTCAGTGAAGGCTCCGGCCTTGTGGCCGAAGAGCTCTGATTCAAGAAGCGTGTCCGGCAACGCCCCGCAGTTGACGATAACCATCGCGCCGCCTGCTCGAGAGCTCAAGCCGGGGCTCGCCAGAGCGAGGAGTTCCTTGCCCGTGCCGCTCTCGCCCTGAATGAGAACGGT
>DAOVNE010000078.1 GCA_030630395.1 Candidatus Eiseniibacteriota bacterium | reverse complement strand
GTAGCCAGGACCAGGCGACCGCTTCTCGGGAAGTACTGCAATGGGTAGACCGCCACGCTCGCGATCCTGAAGCCTCCCAGGAACCCGTCCCCAAGGTACTCGACGCGGACGGCAGGGAACAGCCCATCACTCCCGTAGATGGATGCGTCTTCACCCACCCACTGTGGTATCTCACCGATCGGCACCTCCGGCTGGGCGGGCACCACACGGTAGTTGCCCGGTAGTTCCAGTTCCTCAATGCTAACAATCAGATCTACCACGCGAGCGTCAGCAGGAATGACGAACCGCAGGTACTCGACCGGCAAAGCCGGAGCACCCGGAATCTTGGATGCCCACGCTCCCTCCATAGAGAGCCTCGAGTAGACCTCCCCGGTCTCAATGGCGACCTGCCCCGAAGTGTACCGGACATCGGTGGAGGGACCCGCCGCGACCGCCGAACAGGCCGCACACACCAGACTCAGGATAGCGAGCAGTTTCGCGCAGCGTCGGATTGACATCGTCCGTCCTCCCTGCTTGGGGGCAGTACAGCCCCGGGTCTGCCAGCACCGGGATCGCGCCCGCGGGATTCCTCGCGACCTGCGCCCCTGGCACTCTCAACGATCTGGTCAACCCGTAGCAGTTCGGTCCGGATGTCACTCCTTGTGGTGAGTATCTCCTTCGAAGGGTTGGCGTCACTCATCTACGCCGAAAGGGAGCATAGCACAAGTCTCTGCGCGTTGCAAGAACAACACTAGGTATTCCTGAGCCCTGCCTCAACAAGAACGGAGTTCTCTCTGCGCAATTGACTCGCGCTCGCAAGGCGGCCGAACCCGCGATCCTGGACAGAGACAGCCCCACGACGGACCAATGAACATGCGGCAACCAACCCGCGGATATCAGCCCGATCACCGTCGAGGAGAACCGCTTCCTCCTGCAAAAAGAGGCACCCCGCGCTCACGCGCGGGGTGCCCAGGACAGCCAGCTTGACACGGACCGTTCCATATCAGGTTCCCTAACATGAGATTCACCTGTTCTAGCTGTGTGACCCAACAGTCTTCAGTCTACGCTCAGTGTCCCGGATCCAGCAAGCGCCGTCCTTGCAGCCGGCTGCTGGGCGGGATACGATGGCTTGGGAGAGGCCGTGTCTGGCTGGTCTCTGAGGAGCGCTTGCGCTACCTCGTGCACAGACTCCCGGACCGGCTTCTCCTTGTTCCGGATCCTCTCTTCGGCAAGCACTCTGTAGTCCACCCCATCTCTCAGGATGGCGTACATCCGCCGCAGGAGCTTGGTGCCCACCGCACAGATCGCCGCCTTGTGGTGCAACCCCCGCCGAGTCAGACGAAGGTAGAACGCCTGGAGCTCCGGATCGTAGTGACGCGCCAGCTCCGCGGCTACGTACAGCCAGCAGCGAAGCATAGGGTCACCTTGCTTCGTCAGCTGCTGGTTGGCCTTCTCCCGTCCCGATGATGCCTTCTTCCGGGGGACCAGACCGCTCGCCGCGACGAGCTGGTCGGCGCCACGCCAACGACCGACATCACCGATCGCGGAGGTGAAGGCCGCACCTAAGAACCCGCCGAGCCCTGGTATGCTCTCGAGTCGGTGCGTGGGATCGACCTCACTGTACAGTTCCTCGATCCGTTCCAGGAGCACCTGACGGCGCTGCTCGATCGCCTCAAGACCGTCAAGCTCACACTGGACCTCGAGCATGAGGTCGTCGTACCGGTACCGAAGCTCTGGCGCGTTCTCGATCACCGCCCAGAGCTTCGCAAGCGCCTGCTCAGAGAACTTGCCCCAAGCACGCCGACGAAGCACCTCGCCCAACCGCTTGCGGCCCAGCCGACGAGCTCGTGCCGGATCCAGATAACGCCGGTAGAACAACCGTGCGCTCGCACAGTAGCGGTTCCTCCACACCTTCCCGATCCCGGGAAGAACAAGCTCCAGCAACGCCGACACACGTCGCTTGTGGTTCCGGCTCTCCTGGCTCAGCTTCCACGCCAGACGGCACAGACGGCGAAGACTCTCCTGCTCAGACGTACCCACCCACGCACGACGGAGGTCATGATCGCTCACACCCACACGAGCCGTCGCAAGTGCGTCGATCGCGTCCGTCTTCGTGTGACGACGGTAGAACTTCCGGAGATCCGAGCACTTCACCGGACTCAGAAGACATACCTCTTCTCCTGCAGCGTCCAGGGGATGCACGATCTCCTGCCAGAAGTTCCCGGCAGCTTCTACCAGGTAGACCGCCCGATCGCCTGGCGGAACCACCTTGCCTACTTCATCGTGCAGCAGGCGACGGCCACTCATCCCGCGTGGGATCTTGAACCTCCCCACATGCTCTCCGCGCTCGTCACACACCGCTACCTCGTGCTCCTGGCTCCCGAGGTCGAGCCCCACATACCATGTCCCCTCCGTGCTCATGTCGCACCTCCGCACAAGAGATCCTCCACCCAGGCCCGAGGCGATCCACCCGGACTCCACCCGACTCCCTGTCTGCAGGCGCCCCACACTAGTCATTCATCCGAGGTCCGAACTTCCGGCCTCCATTCCCTCAATCGGGGTCTTGTCGGGCAGGCCGAGCCTTCCACCTGATTTCCGGGGTCGCTACGCGCCCCTACTTCATTACCGAGGCCTCGAGCCTGCCCAACTCCTACACCTGCAGACCACACCACTACAACAGACACTCACATACAAGAAGGCGGACAGAGCCTGATCCCGACACGGGACCAGGCCTGTCCGCCTATTCCAAACCTCGATTGTGGTGATACTACTTGAGCAACACCATCTTCCGCATGACCTCCCCCACATCGGTCGAGAGCCTGGCGAAGTAGACGCCGCCGGCGACCTTCTGACCGTCGCTCTTCGTCCCGTCCCAGACAGTGACGTGCTTACCGGCCGACCGGGTCCCATCGATGAGCGTTGTGACGTATCGCCCGGCAGGATCGTAGATGTCGAGCGTGACGTGTCCGTTGGTCTCGAGCGTGTAGGACATGACGGTCGTCGGGTTAAACGGATTCGGGTAGTTCTGCGACAGTGTCGCGCGGCCGATGTCACCGGGCCACTCAGGTACGTCGACAATGTCGTCACACTGGCGGAAGCCGGACATGAGATACTCATCCCAACTCACGAACAGCACATCATCCCCGTGCACGAGAACACCGTACGCATCATCTGAACCCACCTGTGAGGCGATGTGTCCGACGAGTTCCGGGTTCTCAGGATCGCTCGCATCGATCACCCGCACGCCATCCTGACTGCTGCTTGTGTACACCCAGTTCCCGGACACGCAGAGACCCGGGTTAGAGCAGTTGTATGGGAGGAGACTCTTGACCACCGGATTCTCAGGATCCTGAAAATCCGAGATGAGCAGACCTGCCGGGCCACTGAGGTACACCATGTGTCCGGCCGCCTTGACGTTATCGGAGTACGCGTCCAACCCAACAACCTCAACGACACTCAGCAGCGACGGAGCAGTTGGATTGTCCCCGAGGTCGTATGCACTCACCGAGAGGTACCCTTCGCTGCTCTTGACGGCGACGTAGAGAATGTCGCCTGAGACATCCACAGCGTGAACGTACTTATAGCCAAAATCGTCGATCTCCCCCGCCTCGCTCGGTGAGGATGGCGTCGAGAGATCGACGATCTGCACCTTCCTGTCGGCCGCCACATAGGCATACTGACCGCGTGCGACCACATCAAGATGTCCGTCGCTGTCGGGAAGATCGATATCCGAGAGATACTCGATGTCGTCATCAGCAACGATCTCGTAGACGACGAGTCCATAGTATTCCTCGGTCACGAGCAGGTAGTCGCCCCAGAGCTCGATCGAGGAGAAATCCACACCGCCGTACCAGTCCTCATCAACGACCGAACCATCGGTCAGGTCGACCGCAATGACGCCCCCGTCGTAGTCGAGCACGTACACATAGTCACCGCGCGCGGCAAGGTCAACCGCGTAGCCGGCAACGCTGTACACGTTGTGCGTGGTGCGGAAATGGTGGGTCGGCTTCTTGATGATATCAAGCCCGCCGTTCCAGGACGGCGACGACGCCTTCGTGGGAACGTAGCAGTAACCATCGAAGGCGATGACCCCGCCACCGTTCGCATACCCCTGAAGGGTAACCGTCTCGACGACCTGCATGTGCTCCTCATTGGGTGGGTCGAGAACAACAGTGAGGCCGAAGTCGGTGATGTAGAGGCGGTCGTCTATCCACGATATCCCCGGAGGTGGATAGAGCGGCCCACAGCTCTCCATGTGCACCGGATTCAGCGGGTCGCTGATGTTGATCTTCTCTATCGACCCGTAGCCCCCGTAGGAACCCGAAAGACCGAGGTAGAGGATCGTGTCCGCGACGCACGTGCTCAGCGCATTGGTGAGTGTGTCCATTGTTGCTACGATGCTTGGAGGCGTAGTCTCGAGATCGACGATGCAGAGTCCGGCGTCCCAGCACGCTACGTACGCATAGCTCTCTCCAAGATCGGCAGAGACCGCCATCGCATCCCCGGGCATACCGATCGTGTATTGCAGCGTCGGCTTATCCACATCACGCTCGCAGGTGCTGAAACCGCCCTCCTTGCCCGCGACAAGAATGTAGTCCCGTGTCATGGCGATGTCGTAGGCGGGGACGTTCTCAACCGCCTGAACGTACATGTTGTTCCAATCAGAAGCGTTGATGACGACGAGACCGGAGTCGGCATCCGCAACCCAGTTGTACTCGTGGTCCTGCAGGACACTCGTGAAGCCGCCGTATGGAGAGACAGCCCCGTAGATCGTGGGATCCTCAGGATCAGCCAGGTCAAAAAGAAAGAACCCCGCATCTTCGTACACGACCGAGAGCTGCGTAGATGTCCCGTCGACGTCATTCCTCGATGAGTAGTCGAGCACCGGCAGCTCGGCGCCGGGCTTCCAGCAGAGGTAGTCCTCGTAATTGCGACAGTCCTGGGCCTGAGCACCCGTGGTCACCATCATGATTGAGGCCACGCTCAGAATGGCCACTACAACGTGCACAGATCTCCCGCACATCATGTTTGTCTCCTTCCGACAATGCTGAACCGGACGCCAGATGAAATACTCTCTTGTCATCCATAATACCACAGCTATCACCGCTTGGCCATACCAATGTGGCTGTGCGGCTCCCTCAAAACGCTCCCTCTGCACGCCTCCTTCCACATAGACCTCAGCTGACGAGCGTGGGATACTGGTCATCGTCGGTCATCGAACAGCGGAGAGTCAAACCCGGGAGGCAAACAGTGGGAAGGATGATCTTCGTGATAGCGGCCGCCGTGCTCCTGGCAACGGCATGTGGAGCCCACGCAGGTTGGACCTGGCCACCAAGCCAAGAGGTCGTTGAGAGAGTCGAGGCGAACCTGTCCCGGCACTACGAGACGGACGAACTACGTGTCTATCTTGAGGATGCCGATACCGAGCACAGGGAGGCTCTCGAATTCCTGCTGGCCTGGCTGCCGCCCTCTGATCTCGGAGGACTGTCAGCGGAGATCCTCATCGAGAACGTGGAGCTCGCCCTCACAAGCTGGCACGAGGCCCCGTGGACGGACGACATCGATCCGTATATCTTCCACACATACGTCCTCCCCCACCGCGCCACTCAGGAACCCGTTCAGCGCTGGCGACCGAGGCTGCACGATCTGGTGGCACCGCGGGTTGCCAACATGGACCTCACCGAAGCCGCGCTTGAGGTCAACCGCTTCGCCAGGGAGTGGGTAACCTATAAGCCAAGCTCGCGCCGCGACCAGGGCCCCCTCACGACGATGGAACGCGGCATCGGTCGCTGTGAAGAGGAGATGATCTTCACGATCTGCGCGCTCCGGAGCGCCGGCATCCCCGCCCGGTACTGCTCGGCTCCATGCTGGTGCACTGGCGATGGCAACCATGCCTGGACGGAGGTATACACAGGGACGGAAGGCGGTTGGCGTTATCTGGGATCATGCGAGCCCGCCGCATGCCTCGACCAGGCCTGGTTCACACGGGTGGCAAGCCGCACTGGAGCCGTACTCTCCGCCGGCTACGGAGAGGCGCCAGTGCCGGACGAATACGCGGAAACCCTCTACCGCCAGGCCGACGGTGTCACAACACTCAACTCAATAGCCGTCTACAACAACCCGGGCACGCTCGCTCTCGCGTTCCCGGAGGGCCACGGATATCCGTCGGATGCGTCGGACGAAGATCCGCCCGACGCGTACGCCCACACGTTCAACTGGGGAGGCCCGGTGCCTCTCATCCGTCAGGCGCTCGGGAGTGAGATCCTCCTCGGCCCTGGAGACTACCTCGTCACCGCCGAGATCGACAGTCAGCCATGGTCGGCCCTCGCGACGATCCGGTCAGGGCAGAAGGTGTCTCTTGAACTCGCACCCGGCTTCGCCGTGCTCGACGAACCGATCTGGCTGCGCTACCCGATGCCGGAGAACAGCCGGACCGGCTCATGCCCCATCGAGGACGATGACCCCGTCTGGCTCCGCCACCAGAGAGACATCGCGCGAAAGGACCTCGATCGCTCCCAACGATCGCATCCATCGACCGACTGGATCCGATTCCTCTCAGAGCGCCCCGAGGTTCTCGAACTCGACGAGCAGATGAGGCTGGCCGGTCCACTCAGCGGGGACTGGACATCCGCCGTGCTCGCACTTCACGGAGACACTCTGGAGGTAGCGCTCGACCTTCTGCTCGAGATGGACCTCAAGGATTTCTACGAGCT
>DAOVNE010000249.1 GCA_030630395.1 Candidatus Eiseniibacteriota bacterium | reverse complement strand
GCGAGAGGTCGAGGACTACTACGAAGAACATGGTGCGGAGTTGGGCCAGATGCCGGAGTCGTACCGATTCTCAGGGATCATGGTTACTGCCAAGGTCAGCGAGAAGGCCAAGCACGCAGCCATCGAGAGGATGACAGAGGCCAGGGCCCGCCTTGACGCGGGTGAGGCGTTCGGCGACATCGCCCTTGAGTACTCAGAGGATGCGTCGGCCGCAAACGGCGGGGATCTGGGCTGGTTCGATCGAGGCGTAATGGTTCCGGAGTTTGAGGAGGCGGCATTCGCCCTAGAACCGGGTGAGGTGAGCGGGATTGTACCGTCCCGGTTTGGGTTCCACATTATCCGGATGATCGAACGAGACGGCGACCGTGTCCACGCGAGCCATATCCTCCTGAAGGTGATGCCCGGGCCGGATGACGAGGTGCGTGCTGTGGCGAGGGCGGAGAGTCTCAGGCAGATGGTCCTGGACGGAGCCGATTTCGCATCCGTGGCAGCCGGCTATTCTGAAGACGCAGCATCGAGCGGGCGCGGCGGAGACCTGGGCTGGTTCTCTCCGGCAGATCTCGACCCCGCATTCGTCGCCCCCGTGGCGGCTCTCTCCGAGGGCGAGATGACAGGTGTTCTCAAGGGAGCAGCCGACTACTACGTTCTTCAGCTGACCGGGTACGAAGAGGAACGCGAGGCCGAGCTCGACGAGATCCGGGAGCAGCTCAAGGACTACATCTTCAACTTGCGAGCGGAGGAGGCATACGTCGCTCTGATGCATCGCCTGAAGAACGAGATACACATCGACATCCGGACAGAGATGGTGCCTTCCCAATGAGACTGGACCAGTTTCTCAAGGTCTCTCGGCTGGTGAAGCAACGCAGCATGGCGAAGCGAGTATGTGATGCCGGCCTCGTCTCTGTACTTGGCCGCAGCGCGAAGGCCGGTCTCGAGATCAGGGTTGGTGACGAGCTGACGCTCAACATGCGAGACAGGTTTCTGCGAGTCACGGTCATCGAGATACCGAGCGGCAATGTCCGCAAGGAGCAGGCACAGACGCTCTACGAGGTAATCGAGGAGAGAGATGTATCTGCCTACTGAGGGACGGCCGCGGCTTCTGGTTACGATGGGGGACCCGGCCGGAATCGGCCCCGAGGTCGTGCTCAAAGCGTGCGCCATCCGCAAGCTCAGCGAGCGATTCAGCATCCGCGTCGTGGGCAGGCGTTGCCGGCTTGATCAGTGGAGCGCGCTTCTTGGCATACCGCTCGAGGTAGAGCTGATCGATCCTATGGAGGACGCAGCCGAAGCGACGGCGTTCTCGCCGGGTGTGTCTACGCCGGAGGGCGCGAGGGAAGCGCTCGCCTGCATCAAGGCGGCGGCGGAGATGTGTCTCTCGGGGGCGGCCGATGCAATGGTGACGGCTCCGGTCTCGAAGATCGCAATGACGGAGTGTGGGATCGATTTTCCCGGGCACACCGAGTATCTGGCGCGCCTGATGCGAACATCCGAGTATGTCATGACCTTCGTAGTCGCGGGGAAGCGTGTCGGCCTCGTGACCACACACCTCTCACTAGCGGACGTGCCTCATGCGATAACGCGAGCGCTCGTCCTTGAGAAGATCAGAATTCTCGATCGCGGTCTGCGCGAATGGTTCGGAGTCGAAGAGCCGAAGATCGCCGTGACCGCTCTCAATCCCCACGCGGGTGAGGGTGGGATGTTCGGTGACGAAGAGGCGACAGCGATCACCCCGGCGATAGCGGATGCCGTCGCGATGGGAATTCGGGCTGACGGACCGTTTCCTGCCGACTCGATCTACTGCGGGTTGGGTGGTGCAGACGGCCCCGGTGCGGGTTTCGACGCGGTCCTGGCGATGTACCACGATCAGGGGACGATAGCGGCGAAGCTCTGGGGTTTCTCCGAGGGCGTGAACGTCACGCTCGGGCTTCCCATAGTGCGGACGTCGGCCGACCACGGCACCGCGTTCGGGCTGGCGGGTCGCGGTGTGGCCGACCCCGGGAGTATCATTGCAGCCGTGACCCTGGCAGGCGAGATCGCCGAGGCGAGGGCGAGAACGGCGTGAGAGGGCAGCGGCCTGCTTTGGCCGCAGCTACCTGATCATCACCATCTTGCGTTCGTTGCTCACCCCACCTACCTCGAGCCTGTAGAAATAGACGCCCGAGCCTACCTGACGACCCAGCTCATCCAGACAGCGCCACACCGCTACGTGATCACCCCCGCTCTTGTACGCGTCTACAAGCGTCCGCACCTTTCGCCCGGAGAGGTCGTGGACCGTCAGCGTAACGAGGCCGCCCGCCGACGGTACATGGTACTGGATCTCCGTAGATGGGTTGAACGGGTTCGGGAAGTTGTGGCTCAGGTAAGGTCTTTCGGCCTCGGGACCATTGGCACCCGTGTCGCACTCAGTGTAGGTCTCGGTGTGCGCCTCGTCAGTCCACGGCGTGTAGTTCACGGAGCCGTAGAATAGACTGTCGCCCACGCATAGCCCGCCCCAGTAGTTGTAGTCGGCATCGATAGCGATACCCGTCGCGTTGAACACCTGGAAGAACGCATTGTCCATGATGTCGTTCGCGTCGGCCGGCGAGCGTCCTACCTCGGGACCCGGATCTCCGGCGTTGTAGATCCCGGCGAACGTATTCAGATCGATGACGTTCCCGCGGAGAAATGGAGCCGCGTTGTCATCCACGACTATGCCGTTCGAATTCGCCGTGATGTGGTTGCCGGAGAACGTCGAAGCGTCACTGTACTTCGAGTTCACACCGTTCGTGCAGTTGACGATTGAGCAACCATCGATCCTCACGTGCGACATCCAGCAATCGACGCCTACCGGCGCAATTCCCTGTCCGTCGATCGTGAACCCGGAGAGGAGCGTAAGGTCGCACAGCCCGAGCGCCGTGACGACAACGGATGACGATGTTATCGTCGTCGTCGCGCGGCCGTCGGAGCTCATCACAACAACACCGTCCCTGAGAGTTATGCTCTCGTTGTATATCCCCGGTGACACCAGGACCGTATCAAGGGCAGCTGACGCGTCTATCGCTGCCTGGATCGTCACGTAGGGCGAAGGCACGGAGAGCACATCTCCCGAGCCCACGTAGACCGTATTGGAGTACTCACTCTTCTGAGCCTCTGCGTCGGTTGCGACAAGACGGTAGAAGTAGGTCGAGCCCGGGCTGAGGCCCTCGTCCAGGAATGTTGGGTCTGGTGTGAAGCCGACCAACCTGTCGCCGTCAATCGGTGGTGAGAACGGGATTGTGTCCCGATAGACCCAGTAGCGCCCGAAGTCGCTCTCGCAGTTGTCGCCCCAGTTGAGCAATACATCGTTCCCCACCCACTCGGCCGCCGTGCCGTACGGTGGTGAAGGCGCTGGATCGATGGAGATAGTCGCGGATGGCACGCCTCTCCAGG
>DAOVNE010000308.1 GCA_030630395.1 Candidatus Eiseniibacteriota bacterium | reverse complement strand
GGTATCTCAGGCAATCTCTACGCGAGGAATAACCAGATTCGCGCCTACTGCGAGGCGAACAACAAGGTCCTCTTCGATTTCGCCGACATTGAGAGCTGGGATCCGGACGGGAACTACTATCCTGACGAGCATGACTACTGCGCATGGTGTACCGACTGGTGCGCCCAGCACTACTGCCCGGACTGCGGGAGCTGTGCACACTCCCATTGCTTCAACTGCTATCAGAAGGGCAAGGCCTTCTGGTGGCTGATGGGGGCGTATCTGACGGGCATGAGTTCGGACGTCCACGACGGGACTGCTCTGCCGAGCGCATCACTCGAGCAGAACAGCCCGAATCCTTTCAATCCGGTCACCGCGATCGGCTTCATGCTTGATGGGCGATCACATGTCACTCTGGATATCTACGATATGGCAGGCCGTCACGTGAGAACGCTCCTGAACACCGACGTGAGCGCAGGGGAGCAGACGATCAGGTGGGACGGAAGAGATGACGGCGGGCACGAGATGCCCTCCGGCTGCTACTTCTACAGCCTTGCCACCGATGACGTTCTTGAAACACGGAAGATGGTGCTCCTGCGGTAATCCTGGGAGGACTACCGGATCACGATGAGCTTCGAACGGGCGCTTCTTCCCGCGATCGTGACCTCACAGAAGTAGACGCCGCTCGATGCGTACTCACCTCGAGCATCCTCAGCGTCCCAGTAGGTGTCTACGACCGGCTCGTTTGACCATCCGCGAGCCACCGTTCGCACAAGGCGACCAGAAGCGTCGTAGATGCGGACCGCGTACTCCCAAGGCTCGTCTCCTCGAGACTGCCCGAGAGAAACGGGAGGGGAGATGCGCAACGTGGTCCCGTCAGTGATCGGGTTCGGGAATACCCAGACCCGGGGCGTCGTTCCGGTCCCGGCAACGGCTTCCACAACCACGGACCGTTCACTCTCATTTCCGGACTCATCTACTGCAGACACCGCATATCCGTACTGAATGCCGCGGATCGCGCTCTCGTCTGCGAACTCCAGAACGCCGGACGATACCTCCACAAGAAACGCCATGACCGTATCCATCTCGCTCCGTCTGTACAGGCGGTAGCCGGCGAGGTCCGGATCGTTGCACTCCGCCCACCTGATGGTGACGGCTCCCATGTCCGGGGTCACGGTCAATGCCTGAGGAACAGAGGGGGCGTTGTAGTCGCCTGCCTCCGGCGTCTCGAACGTTCCATCTTCCGAGGAAGCCAGAGCTCCATTCGAAGCCTCGGAGAAGGCTCTGAAGTGGTACTCGGTAGCCGGATCGAGGCCTGTCAGCAGAAGCTCGTGCTCGGTTACAAACGCCGCATCGAAGACGCTCGACGTGTAGTCGGGCGATGTCCCGAACTGAACCTCCGACGTGGCCGGTCTGTCCGTGGTCCAGGAAATTCTGGCATACGTTGGCCCCAGCTCGTACACGCTTACGTCCGTCATCTCAAGAGGGTTCTGGAAGCCAGGCGATCTCGTCTCAAAGAAGTGCACCTCGGACGTTGTCTCCTGCCCGTAGCCATCAGTCGCCACGATCCTGAAGTCGTAGTTGGTTGAGGGAAGGAGATCGGTGAGTTCGATCGCATGAGCGGTGACGGCGCCCAGCTCGTCGTCAGCCGCGAGGTCAAAGGCCAGTTCAACGCCGTACTCAACTCGGCACCAGGCCGGGTGCGATGTCGTCCAGTTGATCACGACCGACACGTCAGTTGTGTCCGAGACCGCCACCGATTCAACGATCAGCTCCGGGGCGGGTACGATGACCGCGTGGTCCTGTGATCCTGCCACGAAGCCATGGTCGTCGATGCTCCAGGCTCTGAAGTGGTAGACCTCGTTCGAGAGCAGCTCCTCGACCGTGATGGAGTGGTCTGTCACCAGTTCCGGGAACAACGGTGTGACGCTCCCGTAGTTCTCATCCGAGCCATACTCAACGCGCGAGTCTGAAGGTCGATTCGTCGTCCACGTGAGAGTGACGAAGCCGACACCCGACTCCGAGGCGAGGTCTGTGATCTCGAGCGGGGAGAGGACCGTCGCGAATGTGCCGGCGTTGGAGACACCAGGTATGCCGGCCTCTGTGACTGATCTCACGCGATAGTAGTACGTGGTTGTCTCATCCAGCCCCTCAAGCAGCATTGCGTGACAGGTGACGTAGTCCGAGCTTGAGACCTCGGATCCGTACTCGGGCGTTGTCCCGTACTCGACGATCGAGGTTGCCGGCATGTTCGTGATCCACCCGATGATCGCGGAGTCCCAGCCCACGTGTTTCGGCATGACCTTGAAGAAGATCAGGTCATCAGGATGCCCCGGAGGCTGCGTCTCAAGCGTCATGTCGGGAGTCATGACCTGGTCTCCTCCGAAGCTCGTGCAGACGATACGGTAGTGATAGACGGTCGCCGGTGAGAGATCGATGAGGACGGCCAGATTGTAGGCCTCGAAGTAGTCACTGAGCTCTATCGACATCCCGTAGTCTTTCGTCAGTCCGTATTCGACGATGGCCGTTGCCGCGACCGTCGTGTTCCAGGAGATGGTCGCAGTGAGCGATGTGGTGTCGATGACGGCCACATCGAAGATCTCGAGGTCTGATGTCTCAGTCGTGGCCACACCGTCCACCGAGACCGCAGTCTGTCCGTCGCCGTCGGTGCTCCATGCTCTGAAGTGATACGTTATTCCCGGCTGAAGCCCGTCGATCAAGACGGAGTGCTCGATCACGAACTCGGGGTCAAGAGGTGTAGCGCTCCCATAGAAGTGGTCCAGGCC
>DAOVNE010000140.1 GCA_030630395.1 Candidatus Eiseniibacteriota bacterium | reverse complement strand
GCGGCAGAACACAAGCAGCAGGTACGATCAACCGGTCTCTTCAGCCGCAAGGACTACGTCCCGGCTATCGGTCGCACGAATGAGTTCATCGGCACGAGCTTCGGCCTCAATCCGGGGCAGACGAGCGGTGTCGTCATGACCGAGGATCCGACGAAGTACTACATCATTCGGGTCGAGGAGAAGGTCGCTGCCGGTCAGCAGCTGTTTGCCGAAGAGCGGGACGGTCTCAGAAATCGTGCGGAGATCAACGACTATCGCGACTTGTACTTCTAGTTGATGTAGCGCGTGTAGTCGTTCCCTATTATCACGACCACATCCTCGAGCGGCGTTTCCTGGATCTGCTGGATGACGTTCCCTGTTTTCACATGCCGGGCGACACTCAAGGCACTTCCCATGTCGCCCGCTCGATCCACGACGATCGTCTCGCTGTAGTCGAAGGAGTCGGCGTTTCTGTAGTCCACGACGTCGAACCCGGCCTCCCTCAGGTGCCTGGCCGTCTTCTGCCCCACACCATCCGCACCACAACCATTCAGAACCAGCACGGTGACCACTTCCACTCGCGATGCCCGCGGGGAGAAGACGCCGTATATGGTCAACATCAGATAGACGATGCCGGCCATCAGTGCCAGAACGACGATCGTGTAGAATGCGGAAGCCCGGCTCTTCTTCCGCCTGCGGCCACCTTTGCGCTTACGGGTCGCCAATCTCTACTCCCCGTCCAGGTGATTCTGAAGACGTGTGTATGTCTCGTCCAGAAGCTCGGGCAGCACTCTCGTCTCGCCGACAACGGACGTGAAGTTAGTGTCCCCTTCCCAGCGCGGTACGATGTGGACATGCACGTGACCCGGCACACCCGCCCCCGCGCAGTGCCCCATGTTGATCCCGACGTTCATCCCGTGAGGATCATACGCACGCCCGAGAACAACCTCTGCGTGAGCGAGCAGTTCCATCAGATCGGACCGTTCCTCCGGAGCGAGTTCGCTCAAGGATGCGACGTGCCGAAAAGGCGCGACCATGAGATGGCCGCTGTTGTATGGATACGCATTCAGCATGATGAAGGAATGCTCCGACCTCTTCAGGATGAAGTTCTTCCTGTCGTCGCCCTCCAGCGGCTTGTCACAGAAGATACAGCCATCGGTCTTATCTGACATGAGGTACTCCATCCTCCAGGGCGCCCACAACCTATCCATCGCTTCAGGCTCCGATGATGACGTTATCTATGAGGCGGGTCTTTCCGACGAACACAGCCAGTGCAAGCATGACACCACGCTTGAGTTCATCCACATCCTCGAGTGTCTTGGCATCAACTGCGGCCACGTACTGGATTTCGGTGGTCTCTCCTGCATCGATCATGTCCCGCATCTCCGAAACGACTCGTTCGACGCTTCTCTCCCCCGCACCGTACCGACTCACGGCATGTTCAAGCGACCGGTAGAGAACGGTTGCCTCGCGCCTCTCGATCTCGGACAGGTTCGCGTTCCGGGAACTCATGGCGAGCCCGTCGGACTCTCTGACGGTCTTCGATCTCAGAATCTCAACTCCCATATCAAGATCGCTGACCATCCGCTCCACGACAGCAGCCTGTTGGCCGTCCTTCTGACCGAACACAGCCAGATGAGGTCTCACGATGTTCAGGAGTTTCGCAACGACCGTACAGACACCATCGAAATGCCCGGGACGAAACGCCCCGCAGAGTTTCTCGGTCAGACCCGAGACACAGACGCGCGTCGCACTGCCCTCGGGGTACATGTCGTCGACCCCCGGCGCGAAGATAATGTCACAGCCGGCCTCTTGAGCCAGGCTGATATCACGCTCGAGATCTCTCTTATAGGTGTCGAAATCTTCAAGCGGCCCGAACTGCGTCGGGTTCACGAAGACGCTCACGACGACTATATCCGCACGTGCATCGGCCTCCCGTATGAGACTCAGATGCCCCTCGTGCAGTGCCCCCATCGTGGGGACGAGAGCGATGGTGCGCCCCTCTCGTCTGAGGGATCCGGCCGCCCGTTTCATCTCAACGATGGAGGTGATTGTCTCCACGGCATGTCCCTCAATAGCACTCTTCGTCGCTTGGATAGCTCCCCGACTTCACATCCGCCACGTACCGTCTGGCGGCGTCCTCGACGACCGATCCCACATCCGCGTAGCTCCTGACGAATCTGGCCGGCCGCCCATCCGTGTACTTGAGGATGTCATTCACGACCAGCACCTGACCATCGCAGTCCGGACCGGCCCCGATACCGATAGTGGGAATGGAGAGCAGCTCCGTGATCTGGCGGCCGAGTTCGCGCGGCATCGCCTCAAGCACAACCGAGAAGCACCCAGCTTCCTGAACGGCGCGGGCGTCCGCGAGCAGGCTCTCCCTTGCCTTCTCGTCCTTCCCCTGCACGCGATAACCGCCAAACTCGTGGACCGACTGCGGGGTCAGTCCTATGTGACCCATCACGGGAATACCGGCGTCAACGACAGCACGGAGCTTGTCCGCGATCCTGACACCGCCCTCGAGCTTCACGGCCTGCGCCCCACCGTCCTTGATGAAGATACCGGCCGCCCTCACGGCATCTCCGATGTCCGCCTGATATGACATGAAGGGGAGGTCACCAACCACGAGGGCCCGCGTCTTCGCGCGCGCAACTGCGGCCGTCAGCATGACCATCTCGGCAACCGTCACGGGAAGCGTGCTCTCGTAGCCGAGCACAACCATCGCCGCTGAATCGCCGACGAGGATAACGTCGACGCCGGCGCCGTCAGCGATCCTGGCGGTCATGTAGTCGTAGGCGGTCAGGACAGCGATTCTCTCGCCGCTTCCCTTCATCGCGGTTATCGCCGGAGCAGTCAGCTTCTTGTCTGGCATCCCTCGCCGTTCGCCCCTTCTGTTTCTGTGGGAGACCGTCGCGCCGAAAGGCGCCTCTCCACCTATCCCCTGGTCCTCGTGCCTATGGGGACGTAGTAGGCGGTCCCTGCGGTGTGCTCCTCTATCTCCCTCGAGAGCTCCTCGAAGTCGGCCGTATTCTCAACGAAGTCTATCTCGTTCGTGTTGACAACGATGAGGGCAGTGTCGTCGTAGTGGAAGAAGAAGTAGTTGTACGCTTCATTGAGAGCGGCGATGTAGTCCTTCGACATGTCGCGCTCGAAGTCACGCGCGCGCTTGTGGATGCGCTCCATGAGAACCTCGGTGGACGCCTGCAGATAGACGACCACGTCCGGCTTCGGGATGCTGCGCTCCACCAGGTCGGCAAGGCGCGTGTAGAGGGCAAGCTCGTTGTCATCAAGGGTGAGGTTTGCGAAGATCCGGTCCTTGGCGAAGAGATAGTCTGATACAACCTGCTCCATGAAGAGATCGAACTGCTTGAGCTCAAGCTGCTGTTTGTGTCGTGACAGCAGGAAAAAGAGCTGCGTCTGAAACGCGTACCCCCTCATGTCCGAGTAGAACTTGGCCAGGAACGGATTCTCCTCAACGACTTCCAGCTTGAGGTGGGCGCCCCAGGTCTTTGAGAGGAGTGTCGCAAGAGTGGTCTTGCCAACTCCGATCACACCCTCGATCGCTACGTAGTTCTTCCTCGACAAGTCGCCTCCCGCCGGTCCGGCCAGGGTGCATCCCCGGCCCGCACCGCATCGCCGGCCTCTCTACTCAGAGTCTCAAGCAGCTGAGCCGGAGTCCTCTCCTCACTCGGAACCAGAACGTCTGGAGCTATCTCCACGAGCGGCACAAGTACGAACGCGCGTTCCGCCAGTCGTGGATGGGGAATCGTCAGGTCATCCGACACCTCGGCGACGTCTCCGAAGATGAGGATATCAAGATCTATCGTCCTCGGCCCCCAGCGAACACCCCGAGACCGACCCATACGTTGCTCTATCGCCAGGAGATCCCTGAGAAGACCGCGGGGATCCTTGTCAGTCTCGACCTCGGCAACGGCGTTCAGGAAGAACGGTTGATCCGTCTTGCCTATCGGCGCCGTTTCATAGAGAGACGAGACACGCACCACACGGCTCCGCTCAAGCGCGTCCACCTCTCTGAGCGCCGTCGCGATCTGGCCCGCGCGGTCACCTTGATTGGAACCGAGACCGATCCAGGTTCTTGTCATGCTCCCTTACCTGGCGCGCACCACCTCTACCTCAACATGATCTATGGATCCAGCAATCGGAACGCTCGGCTTCCGAACGCGGACGATAACCTCGATCACGTCGAACTGATCGATTATGTCCCTCGCGATCTTGTCGGCCATTGCCTCAAGCAGATGGTACTTCTCGTTCACCACCTCAGATTCCACGAGTCTGTAAACGGCCTCGTAGTTGACCGTCTTCTTCATGTCATCAGTGGCTACGGCCTCTGCGAGATCGGCGCGGATCTCGACATCGATCTCGAATCGCTGTCCGAGCTCACGCTCGTTCTCTGATGCACCGTGATAGCCGTACAATCGTATGTTCACAAGCGATACCGTGTACTCAGTCATGTCGGATCACCTCCAGTTCACCGATTTCCCTCGGTGCTCTCGCAACGCCAAGTACCAGAACCTTACCAGATACACTACAGCATTCGTCCGATTCTATCAACGGCCTCAGCTATCCGATCTTCCGGGGCGGTGAGGGCCATGCGAACGTAGCCTTCTCCACTCGGGCCGAAGCCGACACCGGGCGTCGTTACGACGTGAGCCTCCTCCAAGAGCCTCGATGAAAACGCCATGGAGTCCTCACCCGTCGGGATGTGCGCCCACACGTAGAATGTCGCGTGTGCCGGTGACACGTTCCATCCGACTCCCCTCAGTCCTTCGAGAAGCACATCTCTGCGTCGTCTGTATATTTGAACCTGCTCGTCAACGCGCTCCTCGGGAAGCCCAAGGGCGACCTCGGCCGCCATCTGAATCGCAGTGAACACACCCGAGTCCATGTTGGACTTCACTTCCGCAAGCGCGTCGAGCGCGTACTCGTTGCCTATGGCGAACCCCACACGCCATCCCGTCATGTTGAATGTCTTCGAGAGAGAATGGAACTCGAT
>DAOVNE010000085.1 GCA_030630395.1 Candidatus Eiseniibacteriota bacterium | reverse complement strand
TGCTGACACACCGGATTCCCGCGCCGTCGCTGCCGGATATGACCATTCTCCCGTTGGTTATGGTGAATCCCTCGACGACACACATCGTGTCCTGCGAGCCGGTACTGAAATCGATGATACGGTGATTATTCTCGGTCTCGCCATCGATGATCGTGACCGCTGCCCCCGACTCGCTTCGGAGCACGAGGTTCACTATGCCGAAGTCGAGGTCGCGGTTTCCCGCGCCGGTGTATGTGCCCGCGACGACGAGAACAGTGTCTTCTTGAGCCGCCGCGCTCAAGCCTTCCTGGATCGTCTGGTAGTCACCGCCACCCGCGGCATCGATCGTGAAGATCGCGGCATCCGCCGGAACTGCGGCGAGCATCAGGAGCGCAGACAGAGCGAGCAGTAGTCTGTTCATATCCATCTCCTCCTCGCGGCGACACTGAGCGCCGAGTGCGTCCGGACTATGTGTGTGGGTCGTGCCTGTCTCACTGGCGCGGCTGGAGGACTAGAATCCCCGCGCCTCACGGAGCATTCCATCGATCTCGTGCGCGCGCTCCTGCTGGGCTATCCAGTACTCGGGTGCGCGCTGGGCGTCGAGTTCCTCGATAGACTTGCCCTGCTGCTCAACCCACGTGTAGTACTTCAGGTTGAACCAGCTCTGCTTCACGTGCTGCGTCCCCTCGCTGATCCAATCGAGCTTGGCGCCGTGGAAGATGGATCCCATGCGAACAGCGGCTTCCATCTCATCCATGACCCCGTAGGTGTCATCGAGCTGCTTCATGACCGAGTGGTACCGGTCCATCGTGTCGGTCGCGATCGTGAAGACCGACTCGTGGTCGCGGAGGCCATAGAACTTCGCGGTCTTGATGGCGGCGAGCACGTTACAGACACCAGAGATGCCCATGATCTCACTCAGCTCGCGGATGCTCTCTTCGGGCACGTTGTAGCGCTCGGCCAGCACCTTCCAGCCGGGCTCCTCCGTGAGGAGCTGGAGGCCCTTCTTGGACTCGATATCGTCGATGCACATGATTGCGTCCATATTGAAAACGTTGTGAATCCAGGTGACGTGCTTGTCGCCGATACCCTGGATATCATGTCCACCGTAGCCGTTCCAGTACATGGTGGGGCACTGGATCGGCTCGACGCCGACCATGCGTGACTCGTGGTACTCGTGCTTGATGCGCTCGGCCGCGGCGATGGTGCCTGCCGAGCCCATAGCGGAGACGAACGCCGCGATGCGGCCGTTGCCTATGTTCTTAGCGTTCAGTTCCTCCGCCACCTCGATACACGAGTTCCCGGTGCAGTGGTAGTGGAAGCGGTAGTTACCGAACTCCTCGAACTGATTCATGATGCGGTTCTTCGGGTCCTTCCGGAGTTCGTTGGCGCGGTCGTAGATCTCCTTGACGTTGCTCTCGCAGCCCGGCGTCTTCTCGTAGCGCGCGCCAAACCACTCGATCTGTTCGAACCGCTCCTGGCTCATAAGCTCAGGCAGGAGCACAAGTGAGTCGAAGCCCATTCGTGGCGCAACGTACGCGCCGCCGATGCCGTAGTTGCCGGTCGACGGCCAGACGAGCGTGTGCTCGCCGGGTGTGATGTCCCCCGTGAGCTGGTGCTCCATACAGACCGAGTAGGTCGCGCCGACCTTGTGGCTCCGCGTCGGGAAATCCTTGCTGTAAAGGACGACGATGTTGGCGTCGACCTGCGTTAGCTCCTTCGGGAGCACCACGTAGTAGATCCGGCCCTCCGGGTTCCGCCACGTGATGTTGTAGAGATTCCAGGGGCTTAAGGGATCGTCCTTCGCCGCCTTCAAGGCCTTCGCGCGAATCTCGGGATCGATGCGGTCCGGATGGAGCATCTCCTCAAAGGTCGGTCCGTAAATAAGCTGCTTCCCACTCATACAGTTCTCCTCACCGCCCCTGTTCCCATTCGTAGAGGCTAGATGTCCACGATGTCTACATGTATCTCCAGTATGTCACCATCTTCAACAACGTGTTCCACGTCCACTACCTGGCCGTCGAACTTGCCGGAACCCCACACGCGCGCCGACTTCAGGTGGTCGCTGAACTCGCGGTGGATCTTGCCGGCCACATCCATGACCGTGCTTCCCCGAGGTACGATGAACGGCTTCTTCATGTCCGCGGTCTTGCCCGGGATCTTGCTGTAGATTCGCACGACGTCCAGGAGTTTGTAGAGCGCCTTCTTCATCTCAGTAAGGCCCTTACCCATCTCCGCACACGTCGGGATGATCACGAACTCGTCACCGAGCACTTCCTTCAGGAACTCGAGGTTGTCGTTCGCATTTGGGCTGTCGAGCTTGTTGGCGACGACGATCGTCGGCTTGACGTTTCTCGGTGGTTCATCCTCGCCCGGATCATGGGACGCGGATAGCCGGATTCCCTTATCGAGAAGTGCAGCCCGCACGAACTGAAACATGTCGATGCAGTCGTCCTTAGAAAGATCGACAACAAAGATCGCGGCGTCGGCGTTTCGAACGACCTCCGGGACCCACGTGTCGGTGTGGTCGGGCGAGATGGGGGGGATATCCACGAGCTGGATGAAGATATCCTCGTGCTGCATCATGGCCGGGAGCGGGGCCCTCGTCGTGAACGGATAGTTCGCGACCTCGGGCGAGGCGTTTGTCGTCGCCGCGACTATCTGAGACTTCCCCACGTTCGGGCTTCCGATGAGGACGACCTGGGGGTTCTCCTCCTTCGGAACGTGGTAGGAGGGACCACCGGATCGTCCCTTCTTGTGGTCCTGCTGCAGCTCCTGGCGGAGCTTGGACAGCTGCTTCCTATGGTACGCGCGGATATGGTCCGTGCCCTTGTGCTTCGGGCAGAGGGCCATCATCTCCTGGAGGGCCGTGATCTTGTCCGCGGTCGACACGGCCTGGCGGAAACGCTGTTCCGCCTTCTTGTATGGAGGTGGCAGATTCGCCGGCATTCATAGCTCCCATGGTCATCGTTGCTTGACCCTATATGATACCGCCCGGGAGGGTGGTCGGCAAGGTGTACGGAGTCGTCGTTCTTGCTGAACATCTCTCATCATCCTTCCCGGAATCGCTCGCGCCCCGGACGTGGAAACGCTATCGTATGAGCATTCCGGCTGACGCTGGACGCTGCTGCAGAGTTCGAGCCGACTCCATGACCGCAGCACTGCTCCGGGGAGGTTTCCTGTGGACCGCCGCGACTATCCCATCCTCGAGTTCGACCCGACGCTGCCGGCCCTGATCGAGCCGTCGGAGCATATTGAGGCGCGCGACATGCCTGAGCACTGCGTTCCCTGTTTCTTTCTCGAGGTCATCGATGAACTCGTGGAGAGCGGACGCGCCCGCGAGGTCGCTTGCATGAACTCCGAGATGGGGCGCCACCCTGTCTACGAACTCGACGTGGACGGGAAGCGCTTGGCTGTCTTCCATCCCGGCATCACGTCTGCCTTCGCGGGGGCGATGCTCGAGGAGGTGATCGCGTTCGGGTGCAGGAAGTTCATCGCGTGCGGAAGCGCCGGGGTGCTGGATCAGGCAATCACCTTCGGCCACGTTGTCATCCCGGAGTCGGCGGTCCGCGATGACGGACTCTCCTATCATTACGCGCCCCCATCCCGGGAGGTGGCGGCGCACCCGGACGGCGTCGCAGCTATTGAGGCCGCGTGCGACAAGCACAACATCCCATTCCTCACCGGCAAGACATGGACAACCGACGCCTTCTACCGCGAGACGCCGAAGAGGGTCGCACTTCGCAGGTTGGAGGGTTGCCTCACGGTCGAGATGGAGGCGGCCGGCTTCTTTGCGGTAGCGGAGTTCCGCGGGGTGGTCTTCGCGCAGGCTCTCTACGGCGCGGACGATATCAGTGGCGCCGAGTGGGACGTCCGGGGGTGGCATTCGCGGGAATCGATCCGGGCCAAGCTCTTCTGGCTGGCCGCCGAGGCCTGTCTCTCACTCTAAACGAACTGGAGGGGCTTCATGAAGAACACGAGCATCTTGATTCTTGTCATCCTCGTGCTGCTCATCGGGGGCGCACTTCAGCTCAGGCACTACTACCCCTTGATGCCGGATCTTATGGCGACACATTTCGGGGCGGACATGCAGGCGGATTCGTGGACTGCAAAGAACTCCTTCTTCACCACCTATACCCTCGTCGAGATCGGCATGCTCATCATCCTGCTGGCGCCGATCTTCCTGCAGAAACGAATCCCGACGTCGTTCATCAGTCTGCCGCACCGCAAGTATTGGTTTGCGGCGGAGCGCCGGGACGCGACGTGGCAGATGGTGTCAGTCTATGCGCTGGGGATGGGTGCTCTTACGCTCGCGTTCCTGATCGCGATGGCGGAGGTGATATTCCGCGCCAATCTCGCAGATGCCGGTGTTCCATCGATAGGCGGTCCCTTCTTCTGGGCGCTCGGCACATACCTCGGCATCATCGCCATCGCCACGATCTGGTTCTACCGTCGTTTCTCGAAGATCCCACGAGACCCTGAGGCCCCGCCCGAATCCGGGTAGGCCTGGAGGCTATGCAGCTCTTGGGGAGGTCTATGGGTGTACGTGGGTCCTAGCGATACATGGCCTTGATCTGGCCCCACGAGGTGGGCTTGACTGGACTCGCCGCCACAGCTGAGGTGCAGGCCTCGTCGATGGCGTCTCTGGGAAAGGCGCCGGCCTCGGCGAGGACGGCGAGAAGTGCGTCCTCCGGATCCATCTCGGTTACCGGGGGAGCGGCGAGGAGCGCATCTGCCGTCCCGGTTGCCGGACACTCGGGCGGGATGATGTTTCCCTCCATATGTACGGGTCCCGCAGACGCATCGATAACGATGGCGTCCGACAGGTCACTCCACGATTCCGCCACGTAGTAGTTCTTCACGATGTTCGCACTTCCTGAGTTCCTGACTCTCGTGCCGTAGTTACCGGCCCATCCATGGATCACGTTGTTGACCATGTCGACGAATGTCGAGCGGTCGATCTGTGGGTTGCGCTCGTCTCCGCACGTGTAGAGGTTGTGGTGAAGCGAGATGTTGTAGCACCCTTGGGGGATGAGCGAGTTCTTGACCGTGTTGGCGAGGATGCACCACTGCAGCGTGACGTCGTGAGCGTCGTAGCAGATGTCGACATTGCCGTCGCCCGCACCACTGAACGAGCAGTGGTCGATCACGATGTTGTAGGATTCGCTCCATATGCGAAGGTTGTCGCCGGTGTTCGTGTCGGGCGCGTCGCGAACGCGCAAGTGGCGCACGATGATGTCGTTGGCGTACTTGATATCGAGAAGCGCCCCTGTGACGCCGGAGTGCGCAGCGGTTATCATGATTCCCGGATCGGGGGCGGTCGAGCCGTCGATCGTAATGTGGTCTCCGGAGATCCTCAGAGTGCTCTCGAACTCGATCGTGCCCGCGACCGAGAACGAGACGTCACGGTTCGATACGGACACGGCGTCACGCAGTGTCCCGGGCCCGGAGTCGCCGAGAGAAGTGACTTCGTACGGTGCGCCGCCCGAGCCCCCCGGCGTGTCGGCGCCGAATCCCTCGAGCGGACGATCGTACCTGGCCCCGGCAACACTCACCGCCACACAGATGAGGGCCGAGGTGGCAAGCACCGCAAAGGTGAACATGGTCGTGCGAGTTGAACTCCTCATCGCCTCTCCTTGACTGCTTGACAACATAGCGATATATGTTCAGGACTGCAAGAAGCGTTCCCTGGACTTGGCATACAATCCCGTATCAACCCCGTGTCGCTTCAGTCATCGCTCGACTTGACCGCCACATGTATGGGCTCTATAGTTGAGCCCACATGCTGACCGGACGCTCAGGCGCAGGGTCAGCGACTTGACTGAAACCCACCCTGGGAGGGGAGTTCTGAGTACGGAGCCTGCGACACCTACGAACACCGGCAGTGGAGATGCCTCCGCCGGAGCAAAGGCCACGGGTGCAGACGCCACGGGTGCAGACGCCACCGGTGCGGACGCCCCGCGTGTCGAGCGTTCGAAGGTCCAGAACGCGAGCCTGATCTTCGTGCTCGGAAGCGTTGCCATTATCGGCGTGACGCTGGCGATGACGACGGGGGAGGAGACCTGGCGCGGCGTGGCGCACTTCGGGGGATGGGCACTGGGGCTTCTTCTCGTGCTCGAATTCCTGCGAATGTCTCTCGAGGGACTTGGACTTCTCGTTCTTGTCAACGGTACCCAGGATCAAAAAATCACTCTCATCGAGGCGCTCGAGCTCACACTCGAAGGCTATTTCATCGGCCAGCTGATTCCCGTCAGCGCGGCTGGTGTTCCGTATCAGGCGTTCCTTCTCACGAGGAAGGGAGTGAGAGCCGGATGGGCGACCGCTCTCGGTCTTGTGAAGGGATTCGTC
>DAOVNE010000332.1 GCA_030630395.1 Candidatus Eiseniibacteriota bacterium | reverse complement strand
GCGTGGGACGGAGCCCATCTCTGGGTCAAGGACGGGACGGTCCTGTACGAGCGCGATCCTGAAACAGGCGCTACCCTGTCCTTCTTCAACGCTGTCTACAGCGGGATTTGCGGAGGAGTAGCTTGGGACGGTGAGGAGTTCTATATCGGAAGCGATCAGATCGATCGAGACGGAGATGGCCTCATTCACACGTACACTCCAGACGGAACAGAGACGGGATCATTCGCATCGCCGAGAGGAAGCGTGAATCCTCGGGATCTCACATTCGATGGCGTGAACCTCTGGGTGACCATCCTGGGTCCCGACACTCTCTATGTCGTCAACCCGGATGCTGGGGCGGTCCAGCGAACAGTTGGGCTACCGGATCTTTCTTGGTTTGTGACCGTCAAGGACGACTATGTGTGGGTCCTAACCTGGTCCGGGGGCGATGGCAACCTCACCAAGATCGTGCCTTAGACGCGGACGCAATCACCTCACCGGAAGCCCCCTGAAGGAGGGACCCATGTTCCGGAATGTTCATACTTCACGCGGTGCAGCAGCTGCACTGGCTGTGGCTCTGGTTGCGGCACTCGTCGTTGGTGCCCTTGCCGAAGACACAGGCGACGACATCTCCCTTGAGACGGAAATCCTCTCCGCCACCGTCTACAGTCATCAGGCGCAGATCGTCAGGAGCGGCACCGTCAGTCTGGACGCCGGGGAATTCCGCATCGTCTGTGCTGACCTCCCCGAGGGATTCGTCGAGACCTCCCTCATCGTCGAGGGAAGCGGGAGCGCGGAGGCGCAGATCGTCGGGATCGACTTCGAGCGCAGAGAAACCGATTACGAAGGGACGCCCAGATACGAGGAGCTGAGAGCCGAGGTTGACATGCTCGCCGTGGAGCGGGCGGACCTGAAACTCCGGAGGGACGTGGTCCGTCGTCGTAGCGCTATGACGCAGTCGGTCAGCGACCTGTCAGTCGAGCGCGGGAGGGAACAGCTCGCAGCAGGAACGTTCTCCATGCAGGAATGGCGGGAGCTTCTGGCATTCATGGAAGAAGAGACGCTCGCAGGTGAGCTCCGCCTTCAGGAGATCGAAGCTAGACGTACTGAGATTGGGAAACGCCTGCGGTGGATCGAGGGAGAAATGTCGGAGATGTGGAGCGGCGATGGCAGAGGCAAGGACCTCATCGTCGACTGTGAAGTCTCGTCTCCCGGAGAGCTTACGTTCGAGATCACCTACATTGTGTCGGGTGCGTCGTGGCATCCGGAGTACACGGTGCGATACATCGAAGAGCTCGACGAGGTTGAACTCACCTACGCCGCCCGCATCGCGCAGACAACCGGCGAAGACTGGAATGGAGTCAATGTACTGCTATCGACAGCGAGCCCCCACGTAGGTGCGGCTCCCCCAACGCTCTTTCCGCATTTCCTTGGCGTGGTACGTGGCGGTATCACTGGAAGGATAACCGACGCAACGAGCGGCGCACCGCTTCAGTTCGCGAACATCTCTGTCCTTGGAACACCGTACGGGGGCATGACGAACAGAGACGGCTACTATGAGATAACGAACATCCAAAGCGGCAGCTACACCATCCAGGCGAGCTACATGGGGTATGAGTCCGCGCGGCGCTCGAATGTCCGGATCATCGCTGGGACCTCGAAGCGTATCGATATCGCGATCGAACCCGCCCGGATCAGCGCCGGGGAGACGGCGACGCGACGAGGCATGGACAGCGAGGACATGAGGATCCGGCCGATCAACACCGTCGCGGAGGCCATCGCAACACAGCCGGGCGTTGGCCTTTACGATGGCCAGATCCACGTGCGTGGCGGTAGGTCATCGGAGGTGAAGACGTACGTCGATGGAATCACCCTGGCAACTGCCGTGCCGCACGAGGAGATGACGGTCGCCGGTTCCGAGTTCGCCGCAAACCTTGTCATCGCGAAACCGGTCGAACTCGAGACGGGCGCTGAACCGAGGCGCGTGCTTGTCGTGCAGAGGCGGATTCCGGGGACGTTCGTGCGGGAGGCCATCCCGCGGTACTCCGACCACGTCTTCGTAAGAGGGACACTCGTGAACCCGCTGGACGTCCCGATCCTTGCAGGGCCTGCCGAGGTCTATGTCGAGTCGGCCCCCGCCAGGGGAGGGCCGTCGGTCACGAACTTCGTCGGGAAGGACTCGATCCACGATGTCGCTCCCGGTGAGGAGTTCACGATGTATCTCGGGGCCGACCAGAGCTTGAGGGTCGAGCAGGAGATCGGCAGAGAAGTTCTGACGCGCGCCGGCAGCAGGAAGACTAAGATCAGGTACACGGTGAGCATCACATCCGAGAGCTTCCGGAAGCTTCCGGCGGAACTCTGGGTGCTTGATCGCGTGCCGGTCTCCAGGATCAAGGACGTCAACATCAGGAACGTCGAGATCCTGCCCGAGCCGGACGAGTACGACGAGGAAGGGCTTCTGACATGGAAGCTAACGCTCGGCGCGGGTGAGCGGGCTGAGATCGTGAGCGAGTACACGGTCGAGTTCCCCTCGGACTTCACGCCACGCGGCATCAATCTGGAGTAGGCAGGTAGG
>DAOVNE010000137.1 GCA_030630395.1 Candidatus Eiseniibacteriota bacterium | reverse complement strand
GGTGATGGGCCGTATCTCACTCCTCATCGGGCGAATGCAGTTCATGCTTGGCGATTGGCTGCACTTCATAGAGTGATCTTCACTTCCTGGGAACTGCCCGCCGGAGACGCTGTTCCGAAGAGAGAGCACCAATGCAGACGTGGCGTTTCCTCAATGACGGTGCGCACGACGGCGATACGAACATGGCCATCGATGAGGCCTTGCTTCTCGGCGTCAATAAGGGTTCGACTCGCCCCACTATTCGCGTCTACTCATGGGACCCACCGACCGTGTCGGTCGGGTACTCGCAGGCGCTCGATGCGGAGCTTGACGTCGAGGCCTGCCACCGCGCCGGCGCCGGAGTTGTCAGGCGTCCCACGGGTGGCCGCGCCGTCTTCCACGCGGGCGAACTAACCTACTCGGTCATTGCCCCATCGGGGACACCGCCGATCGGCACTTCGATCATGGAAGCATACAGCGTCATCGCGAATGCCCTTCTGGCTGGTCTTCGTCTGCTCGGGGTCGAGGCGGAACTGGCGTCGGTTGCCCCCCTCATGCGGGGTCGCGATGGTGGAGCAAGTCCGCCGTGCTTCGTAAGTTCCGGGCGTTACGAGATCGTCGTCGGTGGCCGAAAGCTGGTGGGGAGCGCTCAACGCCGTGTGGGCGGAGGCATGCTGCAGCACGGCTCGATCCTGGTAGATGCCACCCATGAGAAGCTCGCCGATTTCCTACTGGTCGAAAGCGAAAGCCGGCGAGGAGTCGTGCGGCGGTTGTTGAGTTCCAAGACGACCGATCTCACGACTCTTCTGAGTCGTCCCGTCAGTCTCGATGAAGTCGCAAGCGCCATCATGTCCGGATTCGACGAGGCGTGGGGTCTCACACTCACCGAAGGCGAACTCAGCGAAGATGAGATCGGGGCCTCTCGGATGCTCGCAACTGAGTGCCGCGTGACGAGTTAGCACTGGAAAAAGGCTATTGACAATGGTGATAGCCGGATGTACTATGCCGTGTAGAGAGACGATGAGCGACCGACCCTCGTCCACTGAGGACGATGAGGTGGGCATCTACATGCCGGAACCCCCCGAGGAGATGATGAGACTATGAGACTTCCGAGACCGAAGTCCCGGGAGCGTGCCCTAGCGTGTGTCGCTGCCCTGATTCTTGTGGGTGTCGTGTTTGCGGCTGCGCCGGCGCTCGCTCAGAGCACGGGCAAGATCGTCGGCACTATCAAGGACGAAGCTGGGGGGGCACTTGCGTACGCGAATGTGTCGCTCCTGGGTACGCCCTACGGCAGCATGACAAACCAGAACGGTGCGTACAACATCGACCTCATACCCGTCGGGACGTATGTGCTTCAGGTCGGCTACATGGGTTACGAGACTCAGAGAATCGAGGGTGTGGTCGTTGACGCTGATCGCTCCACCGAGGTGGACGTCACCCTGATGGAGGAGGTACTCCAGGGGGCAGAGGTTCTCGTTGAGGCCGAGCGCCCTCTGATCGACGTCGAATCCACGGGGTCCGTGCGCGGAATGGACGCGGAAGAGACGAAGATTCGACCCATCAACACCGTCGCGGAGGCCATCGCCACACAGCCTGGCGTCGTTCTGCATGATGGACAGATACACGTCAGGGGCGGACGAGCCTCAGAGGTCAAGATGTACGTTGACGGCATCGCCATCTCCAACAGCGCGACAGGAGGGGCCGGGCTCGAGGTGAGCCTCTCCTCACTTTCGGAGTTTGATCTCCTTTCCGGAGGTTTCGATGCCGAGTACGGGAACGTGCAGTCCGGCGTTATCAACCTCGCGACGCGCGAGGGTGGCCGCAAGTTCTCGGGCGAGATGAAGTACATGACCGACGATTACGGGGCTCCGGAGAAGACATTCGACAACTTTGACAACCTCGCCTTCGGCTTCGGCAGTCCCTTGTTCACCGAGAAGCTGCGCTACTACGTTTCCGGTGAAGGGCGGTTCACCGACACGTACCTCAAGACGGACGAGGTACGCGAGGCAAGCGATCCTTTCTGGGGAGTGGAGTTCCGACCCCGGCAGAGCATGTTCGCCACAACACAGGCGAAGATCTCGTACTTCGCGACAACCTCGGGCAAGCTCACGGGCGAGTACCTGTTGTCGCAGACCGAGCGTGACTACTACAGCCACAGCTATTCACGTTCAGGCTACTGGTCGGTCGAAAACTCCGACTGGTCTCACGCGCAGCTCGATGACACGTACGAACCCTACAATGCGGCCGAGCACACGCCAACCGTAAGGAGCCAGTTCTCCCAGAAGAAACTGGTCTGGCGCGACACTGTCAGCCCGACTGTCTTCTACACCGTGAGGGTGGCGCGCTTCGAATCGGAGGAGAAGTTCTGGCTCCATGAGAATCCGAACGACTACTGGTGGCAGGCCTATGTCAGTGGAAACAGGACGACGGATCCCGATTCGGACAACGATCTCAACCCGGAGACCGGCTATTTCCGCACCTGGGGTGATAACCTGGGTTGGTCATCCCAGACCACGGGCGCGACGACCGTCAAGGGCGATATCACGAATCAGCCGAACGAGACACATCAGTTCAGGACTGGTATGGAGGTGATATACAGCGAGCTCTCCGTCAGGAACCTCAGTCTGGGGGCGCTGATTCCGAGCGCGAACGACACCCTCGTGGACGGTTTCAAGTTCTTCAGCTGGGACGAGGCACTCAACACGGAGCAGCGCTTTCGCCACGACATCTACGAAGGCTACCCGGCGAATGGGGCCTTCTATGTTCAGGATCGCATGCGATATGAGGGCATGATCGTCCGTGCGGGGCTGAGGCTCGATTGGTCGGATCCCGGCGCATCATCGGGTATCGGTGAGTACGAGATCTGGCGGGAGAGGATCTCCGCGGTTGTGAGTCCCAGACTTGGAATCGCGCATCCCATCTCCGATCGGGACGCCCTCCATTTCCATTACGGCCGCTTCTATCAGATGCCTCGCCTTGTGGCGTACTACGCCTCGAGCGAGAGTATCGACGAGGCCCCGGGGGGCAGGATCGTCGGCTACTCTGGACTGGAGCCGGAGGTTACGACCTCGTACCAGTTTGGAGCGGAGCACCAGTTCTCGCAGAATGTCGCAATCGACATCACGGGCTTCTACAAGGACATCTTTGGACTCCTCGCTACTGAGGAGTACCAGAGAGGACCGACCGAGGGCTCCGTCTACACGTACGTGAACAAGGACTACTCGTCCGTTCAGGGCATCGAGTTCCGGCTCACGAAGAGATTCTCGAATTTCTTTTCCGGCAATGTCTCGTACACGTGGCTTCAGGCCACGGGCGTGAGTTCCGATGAGAACCAGGGCGCCAATGCAGAGGCGCTGGGACTTCCGAGGCAGCCTCTGAAGGAGATTCCCCTCAACTGGGACGAGCGTCACACACTGACGGGCTTCCTCTTCGTCAGTGATCCGGGCAACTGGGAAATAACGTTCGACTACAGTTACGGGAGCGGGACGCCCTACACACCGGTCTATCTCGGTCAGAAGGAGATTGATCCCGAGTCCGTGAACTCAGGCAGGCTGCCGTCTCATACGATGGTCAACCTGCGGGGAACGAAGAAGTACAGGCTCTACGAGCGCGAGTTCCGTCTCTTCTTTGAGGCGCTGAACGTGTTCGACAAGCGAAACGTCGGTGGTCTGGGCAACTACGGGGCCGAGTACTACACGGAGACCGGGAACCTGGGCGGGGCCTATCTCGAGACCGATCCCCAGGGGCGTGAGGTTCTGGAACCCCTGCACGATCCGTCTACCTTTCACGAGGGGCGCGTCATCAGGGTCGGGATCGCCGTCGACTGGTAATCGCCTTTGTGTCACGTCGGCTGGGAGATCCTCTTGGGCTTCTGTCGACTCACGCGTAACGATATCGCCGGGAAATCAGTACGGAGGTTGTTGATGATTCTTGGCACGATTAGTCAGAGAAAAGGACGCGCCATTCCCCCCGGGGCACGACGGCTGGTAACAGCGCTCGTGCTCGTGTCTTTCGTCTCAATGGCGGTCGTCTGTATTCCGGGCGATGCGGAGGCGAGGATGGACCCGAGCGATCGGGTCCGCTACGACAAAGCGATGCATACGATTGAGAGCCGGATCACTGTCTATTTCGGCTGGTATCACAGCGTCGGACAGGTGTTGCTTCACGTCACCAATCTGGGGTTCTTCGGCAGATTTGGCAATGATCTTAACAACCCCTCCTGCGAGTGGCCGGCGGGCAGCAACAACGAATACCTCTATGCGGCGGGGCTGTGGTTCGGGGGCATCGTCCGGAACGACTTGACAGGGCTTCCCGATACGCTTGTTACGGCGGCCGTCTATCAGCAGGAGTTCCGGCCCGATCCTGATGACTTCCTGGCGATCATCTACGAGGCTTGGGAGGGCGGTGCGAACAGCACGCGGCTTGCCGACGATGACGGCGACTGCGGGGAGCATGTCTTCTACGAGGATGATCCGTTTGAGTGGTACGATGAAGATCCGCTTGACGGCGTCGACAATGACGACGATGACCTCATCGATGAAGATTTCGCCGCTATCTCGCAGCAGATGTTCCGTATGGTCTACTCGGATACCTATGAGGAGGAGGTCAACGGGAACGCGTCGATCGACCTTCACACGAGCCTGGGTCTCAAAGTGGTCCAGGAAAGCTATCAGTGGACGAGTGAGAAGACAGACGATTTCGTCGGAATCAACTACCAGGTCACGAATGTAGGCGACGACACGATTCGCATGGCGTATGTCGGCTTCATGGTGGATGCGGATGCCGGCCCCGACGAGAATGAACTACTCTACTGGTCGGATGACCGCGGCGGCTACATCGATACGTCGATCATAAATCAGAATCCGAACGATCCGTCGATGCTTGATACCCTGGATATCTCGCTCTGCTACATGTTCGACGACCCGTACGGGCAGGACGGCAATGTCGCCGGTGGGTACATCGGCTGCATGTTCCTTGGTCACCCGACCATCGATGCCGATACGCTGCAGCCGGGGAATCTACCGAGTGGCCCCACCAAGGT
>DAOVNE010000218.1 GCA_030630395.1 Candidatus Eiseniibacteriota bacterium | reverse complement strand
GCGGCGATGTACGAGAAGTTCGTCGGTGCGACCGAACCGCTGAAGCGGGCAGGCAAGTTCAGCGGGTATCTGGCGCAGTTCCCGTGGAGATTCAAGAAGAGCGATGATTCCCTGCGCCACCTCCAGCGACTCAGGGAACGGTTCGAAGACGAGCCCCTATTCGTGGAGTTCAGGCACGATTCATGGATAGAACAGGCCACGTTTGACCTTCTGAGAGAGAGTAGCATAGGCTATTGTTCAGTAGACGAGCCCGCCCTCAAGGGGCTCGTACCCCCAGTCGCTGTCGCCACTACGGACACCGCATATGTACGATTCCATGGGCGAAATGTGCGGAACTGGTGGGGCAAGGGTGGCGGCGACCGCTACGACTACGACTACAGTAAGGAGGAGCTCTCCGAGTGGGCTCGTAAGCTGCTCAGGCTCGAAGAGAAGGCCAGCAAGGTCTACGTCTTCTTCAATAACTGCCACGCAGGGCATGCCGCGACCAACGCGGAGCTCATGATCGAGCTTCTGGGAGAGGAGCTGGGATAGCCTTGCCGCAAGAAGGCGCTCCTGTTCAACCGGTCCCAGGGGGCCACGTGTGACCATTACCGATTTCCTGAAGAAGCTCTCGCTCGATCGTGACTACGCCGGTCAGCTGGCGCATGTTGAGACCATCCCGGGACGCGAGGCAGAGTTCGGTGAACTCGCCGACCCGATGCCGGACGTCTTGGCAGACGCCTTGGCCAAGACCGGTGTCGAACGCCTCTACTCGCACCAGGTCGACGCGATAGATGCCGTCCGCGACGGAAAGAACGTCGTGATCGTGACCGGGACCGCATCGGGCAAGACGCTCTGCTACAACATCCCCGTCATCGAGCGCCTGATGGACGACCCATCGGCGAAGGCGCTCTATCTCTTCCCGACGAAGGCGCTGGCCCAGGATCAGCTCAAGGGGCTCTTGCGCCTGTCGGAGTTGGACGAGCGTTTGATTGGGCTCATCCGGACAGGCACGTACGACGGGGACACGAGCCGGCACACGCGTCGCAAGCTTCGCGACGAGGGGAACATTATCCTCTCGAACCCCGACATGCTCCATGCGGGGATACTGCCCTACCATCCGAAATGGAATCGCTTCTTCAAGGACCTCAAGTACGTTGTGATCGACGAGATCCACTCCTACCGTGGCATCTTCGGCTCCAATGTGTCGAACGTGATCCGAAGGCTGAGACGGGTCTGTGCGCACTACGGCGCGAACCCGCAGTTCATCTGTTCGAGCGCTACGATCGCGAACCCGGGGGAACTGGCGGAGCGCATGATCGGCGATGTTGTCGTGGTCGTCGCCAATGACGGGAGCCCTCGAGGGAAGAAGTACTTCGTGCTGTGGAATCCACCGTTCCTTGATGCGGCGAAGATGGAGCGGAGGAGCACGAACGTCGAGGGGCACACCCTCATGGCGAAGCTCATCGCGGATGACTTCCAGACGATCACGTTCGGTCGAGCCCGAGTGGTCGCGGAGCTCGTCTACCGCTACACAAAGGACACCTTGAGGCGGATGAGACCGGAGTATGCGGACAAGATCAAGCCTTACAGAGGTGGCTATCTGGCGGAGGAGCGGCGCGAGATCGAACGACAGCTCTTCTCGGGAGAACTCATGGGCGTGGCGAGCACCAACGCCCTCGAACTCGGGATAGACGTGGGGAGCCTTGATGCGACGGTGATAGTCGGGTTTCCGGGGACGATAGCGAGCACGTGGCAGCAGGCGGGGCGCGCCGGGCGCGGCTCAGACGATTCTGTCGTCTTCCTGGTCGCCTACAACGACCCGATAGATCAGTATCTTATGAGGCACGGCGACTACTTTTTCAAGCAGTCACCAGAGAACGCGGTGATCGACCCGGAGAACAAGTACATCCTCTCGAAGCACCTTCGCTCCGCCGCGTTTGAACTACCGCTCGTCGATAAGGACGAGAAGCTTTTCGGTGAGATGATGGAGCCGATAGCGAACATTCTCGAGGACCTCGGTGAGCTCAACAAGATTGACGGGCGCCGCTACTGGGCCACGACAGAGATGCCTTCTCGTCAGGTGAGTCTCAGAACCATCTCCGACAACACATATACGATTCTCGATGCCGGCAATGAGAACACCGTCATCGGTGTCGTAGATTCGATCAGTGCGCCGGAGCTTGTCTATCCTGAGGCCATCTACCTGCACGAAGGAGAAACGTACTTCGTCCGGGAACTCGATCTCGAGCAGAAGATAGCCTACGTGGAGAAGCGCGACGTGGATTACTACACGCAGCCCGTGCTCGAGTCTTCGATAAGGATCGGTGAGGCGAAGAAGGAGAAGGACTGGAACGGGAACCGGATCGTCTTCGGGGACGCGACGGTCTCATGGGTGACTGCCGCCTTCAAGAAGATCAAGTTCTACCAGCTCGACTCACTGGGATGGTGCAATCTCGATCTGCCACCGCAGCATCTGGAGACGGGCGCGCTCTGGTTCATCCCACAGAAGGAGATCATGGACGAGGTCCGAAAGGTAGGAAGAAACCCCGTCGAGGGGCTCGTAGGCATCAGAAATCTCGCGATCTCCGTGTTGCCGCTCTTTTCGATGTGTGATCGCCGCGACATAGGCGGTATAGTAGATAGTAGCAACACGGGCCTCCCAACGATGTTCATCTACGATCGCTATGAGGGAGGGCTGGGGTTTGCGGAGCGCGGATATCACATGATAGACGAGCTTCTGCGGGGGTGTAGGGAACTCGTCGATGAGTGCGGCTGCGAAGACGGCTGTCCCTCATGTGTCGGGCTCCCCGTCCTGAGGCCTGCGATACACCAGGATCCGGACACGGGAGGAGCCTGGCCGATCCCGGACAAGGAGTCGGCGCGCCTTCTGCTTGCGGCGATTCTGGACTGATGACTCTTGGAGACGGAAGCCATGAGCTGGACTACCCACGACGTCGGAGATGGTGTAACGCTTACGAGCGTCGTCGTTGGATACGCTGAATCCAACTGCTACATTCTTGTCTCCGATTCCTCGAAGAAGGCCGCCATCATCGATCCCGGGACATCGGACCGCGACCAGATAGCCGAGATCGTGGCTGAGGTGAAGCGGCTCGGAGTGACGGTAGAACAGATCATCAACACTCACGGGCACCCTGATCACATGGAAGGGAACGACCTTCTGAAACGCGAGTTCGGAGCGAAGGTAGCGATCCACGAACTCGACGGTCTCAAGCTCACGGATCCAGACAGAAACGCCTCCCGTCTCTTCGGCTTCAATGTCCAGGTTGCTCCTGCAGATCGTCTTCTTGTGGAGGGCGACAAGGTGGTGGTAGGGGAGACCGAGCTAGAGGTCCTACACACACCGGGGCACAGCGCCGGTGCGATAATGCTCGTCGGGGATGGCTACGCGTTCACCGGGGACACTATCTTCGCGGGGGCCGTCGGTCGAACCGACCTCCCTTGCAGCTGTGACGACAGCAAGGTGGCGTGGGAGGTTCTCATGAAGACGATCCGGGAGAGGATAATGGTCCTGCCCGATGATACGATTCTCCTTCCCGGGCACGGACCTTCCACTACAATAGGTTACGAACGTAGCCACAATCCCTACGTGAAGTAGTCACGCGCGCGGCGGCGGTCCTGTCGCACATCCACACATGCGGGAGTCGTCCCGTGAACCTGTCCTTCGAGAGAATAGAACTCATTCCGAAGCACGTCTTCCGCACGGCGCGCACCACGAGCGCGTCCAGCGAGAGCGTCATCGTTCGTCTCTCCGACGGCGAGATCGAGGGTCTCGGTGAGGCCGATCCATCGCGATTCTACGGTGAGACAGCGGATTCCGTGGTGGAG
>DAOVNE010000094.1 GCA_030630395.1 Candidatus Eiseniibacteriota bacterium | reverse complement strand
TGGCACGCCTGGTCCCCTCATTCGCACGTCGTCCGGAGGGGGATGGCGAGACCGTGATCGCAGTCGCCAACCCGCTTCCCGAGAGACGGACCGAGGTGGTGGAACGCCTGGTCGTGCTCACGCCATCGGATGCTGAAACCCAGGACCTCAGGCTCTACAACGAAGACCGACGGGCCGTTCCCTTCCGGGTCATCGACGCGAAGTACGTGGAGCGCTTCTGGGGAGTCGACTATCGCTCGGAGCTCACGTACGACTCCCAGCGCGAGAAGTTCAAGACCTACCTCGATACGTTCGGCGACCGCATAGTGCGCGGAGAGGACCGCAAGGAGGAGAGTGACCGCTACGTAGTCATTCAGTTCCTCGCGAGCAACCTTCCGGCGTGCGGGCACACGAACTACTACCTGAGCGACAAGGGGGCGGCCCCCGCCAGGGTGGACGTCACCGATCCCGTCACGATCGGTGAGAGCGCCACCGGGAGCGGAGCTATTCGTGAGGGCGTCGCCGGGAGTGAACTCTCCGGTGACGGCGCTATCGAGAACGAGTTCGTCCGTATCACACTCCATGCGGACGGGACGTTCGACCTGCTCGACAAGGAGACGGAGGCGCAGTTCAGGGGGCTGAACCGGCTCGAGGACACCGAAGATATCGGCGATGAGTACGACTACGCTCCGTGCAGAGAGTCACGGACAATCTACTCGGTCGGCGCGGCCGGCGTCATCCGCATCCTGGAGTCGACCGATCTTGCCGCGACACTCGAGGCCGAGAGTATCCTCGAGCTTCCGGAGGCGATCGAGGGTAGCCGGAGGCGTCGCAGCTCCCGCACTGTCGCGTGCAGCGTCAGGACCCGCGTCAGACTGACACGCGGAAGCCCGCTCGTCGATATCGAGCTTCTCTTCGACAACGGGGCAAAGGACCATCGGCTGAGGGTCGAGTTCCCCTCCGGTATTCAGTCTGATAAGGTGATCTCGGACGGTCACTTCTATGTGAACGCCCGCCCGCTGGAGCAGCCGGCGGGTTCGGACTGGATCCAGCCTCCGGCCGGAACCTGGCCGCAGCAGGATTTCTCGCTCATCGAGGATGGCGAGAAGGGGCTCGCAGTCCTGAATCGAGGGCTTCCGGAGATCGCTGCTGGACGCCAAGAGGCCGGTGTGGTTCTCTCACTGACGCTTCTTCGCGCAGTCGGGTGGCTCTCTCGCGACGACTTCGAGACCCGTCACTCGACGAACGCGGGCCCGACGGTCCACACCCCGGACGCCCAGTGCGTCGGTGAGCAGCGCTTCCGGTACGCGGTCGTTCCATTCTCAGGGGACCACGTCACGTTCGGATTGCGGTCGTTGTCGCAGCGATGGCGCACACCCGTTCTGACCAAGCAAGGCGTCGAGGACGGCCACATCCCGGGAGGCGTGAGCCTGCTCCAGAAGGACAATGCTCGCGCGGTGGTGACAGCGGTCAAGCGCCACGAACACAGGGACACGCTGATCGTCCGCCTGTTCAATGAGACGGCGGAGGAGATCACGGAGACATTGACCTTCGGTCTTCCGATCCGCTCTGCCTGGGAGACGAACCTCCTTGAGGAACGGAAAGACCAGATAGCGGTGTCCGGAGGCCGTCAGCTCAAGCTCGATCTTGGTCCGCACGTCATCGCGACAGTCGAGGTGGAGTTCGCTCCGGAGTAGCACAGGCGGTGTCCAAGATTCTCACACGGCAATCAAGTTGGCGACAATGCCCCAGGCTCCCAAACAGCAATCAAGTGGAAGACAATGACCGAGGTTCTCACACAGCGTTTGATAGGTACGCTCAATGAGAAACCGCTCCACGCATCTCTCAAGGAGTGGTACTCGGAGCCGGGTGACGTCTTCGAAATGCCCGTTGACGGCTATCAGATCGATATCGTCCGCGGTGACCTCCTCATCGAGATCCAGACCGGCGGATTCACTCCCCTCAAACGGAAACTCAGGAAGCTCACCGAAAGCCACGACGTCAGGCTCGTATGTCCGGTTGCCGTCGACAAGTGGATCGTGAAGCTCCCCAAGAAACGCCGGGGCAAGGAGACACGTCGGAAGTCCCCGAAGCACGGCGGACTCGAGCATGTGTTCGTCGAGCTTGTGAGCTTCCCGAAGCTTCTGTCCTGTCCGCGCTTCTCTCTTGAGGTGCTTCTGATTCGCGAGGAGGAGATCAGGCGCTTCGACGGGAAGAAGGGTTGGCGCAAGCGCGGATGGGTGACGGAGGAGCGCAGGCTCCTGGAGGTCGTCGAGAGCCGGCTGTTCGATGGCCCCGACGCGATGCGGGAGCTGATTCCCGCTGATCTCAAGGAGCCCTTTCCCACGTCAGATCTTGCGGAGGCCATCGGTCACCCGCGATGGGTGGCGCAGAAGATGGCCTACTGTCTGAGAGAGATGGGCGCTATCGCACCGGTGGGGAAGGACGGTAACTCGATCCTCTACGTGAGGTCGTGAGAGTCCGTTTCATTGTGGACGCAGAGAACTCAGCTCAGATGTCTAGTTGATCACGTGGCGGAGGATGCGCCAGACAGTGAGCGCCGCAGCAACTGCACTCGCGGTGGAGAAGATGCCGAGTGCGCGACTTCGCAACCATCCGCTGAGCCCTAGCATGGAGAAGAGGAACAGGAGCCCGCTTACGAATGTAAACGAGAGCATGCGGTGTCCACCAGCAACCCAGTAGAACTCAGGATCTTGCAGCACTGCGGTCCCCTGCTGAGCACCGACCTGTGTCAGGAGTGAACTCATGAGCGACCAGCCGAGAGCTGAGACCAACAGATTCGCCGCAGCTGCGATGGTCACGGCAATCGAGAAAGCCAAGCACCGGCTGTGTTCCTTATGGCCAAGAAGCAAGGCGAGAAAGGTGATGGCAAACCCAGCCAGTACAGCGCTGATGCCCGCAAGTTGACCGTAGAGTTCGCCCATCGTTCCTCCTCACCATTGAGCTCGGCGGCTGCATGCGCTAGTTAGACGCCTGCCGGGTTACAGACGCTCTCACCACCGGTACATAGATCTCCATGCGAAAATCGTCCGTGTGAGGGTCGAAGTCCTCTCCATAGAACTCAAACTCGGGACCCGTGTCGCGCTCCCACTCGGACTGTGGAAGCCAGACGCCGCAGATGTAGTTGAAGGTCTCCATGAGTGTGGGGAGTGTGGTCGGGAATACGGCGTATGTCTGTCCCGGCACGACCCAACTGACCATCCCATCGGGCACCTGGGGGTCGCCAGCAACCTCGAAGCCCGCTACGTAGTCATACTCCTTTGTGTCCTCGTCGCAGTTCCCGATGATCCCGTAGGCCTCGCGCTGATTGACCCTTCCGCTGATCTCGCTCTGGCGCTGCATCAGCCGGCCCCACATGGGTGGTACATCGTCCGTGACGTTCTCACTCGTGCCCCGGCGTTTCAGGCCGACGACCGTGAACGGCCCACGCTTGACGATGCTAGGTTGGTCCATGAAATCCTCCACGCGTCGCCCCGCTGAGGGGCAGCTACTTGACCATCACCATCTTCCGCACGACCACCGTGTCTCCAGTCAAGAGCCGCACGAAATAAACTCCGGGGCTTAGCTCACGCCCCGATTCGTCACGACCCATCCAGACGGTCGAGTGCTCGCCGGGGCCGTGCGGGCCGCTCTCCAGCATCTTCACGAGCCGTCCCGAGACATCGTATACGGCAAGCTCCACGTCGTCCGAATGCACGAGCGTGTAGGTCAGTGTGGTCGTCGGGTTGAAGGGATTGGGCATTGGCTGCGCGAGTTCGCTTCGCGTCATCACATCGCTGACTTCCGTCGGGTTCATGAAGAGCTCGTCGATGTCGAACTCCGTCGGTTCCTGCGTGTATGCAGGCTGCGAGTAAGTGTCCATCGCCCAGCAAAGGAGTCCCTCGGATTCGATGTACTGGATGGCCTGGATGTTCGACGACTGGCCCGCCGCGCCCGCCATCACGCTCCAGCTTCGCGCCGGCGAGATCTCCGGGTTCGCCGTCAGCGAATCCACAAGGGCGTCGTAGCGCGAGCACGGCGTGGGGGAGTAGAGCGCACGGAAGTGATTTGTGGCAACGAGGTTGTCGCCGGGCACGACCGTGTTGTCCGACTGGTCCCGCGTAGCGACTCCTGCAGCGTTGTTGCACTCGATGACGATTGGGCGCGATCCCACGCCGTCATCCATCGTGGCATGGATAATGTTGCCGCCGCGGCGAGTGCGGTCCTGGATGGCGGCGGTCACATCATCAGGCGAGTGGCTCCCGTCACCGTCGTAGTCCGCCATCTCCATTCCGCTTCGTATCGTGAAGAGTATGGGCTGGTAGGGGGCGCCTGTCGTTCCCGCGTTGCTGTTTCCCATGTCCATGAAGGCAGCGACCCCGGATTCACTGACGGAGGACAGCGCTCCGAAGAACCCCGCGTAGCCGATGGACAGCCAGGGCTGCTCATCGGACTCCGCCGGGAAGTGCACGACGAGGGCGGGGTTGTCCGTGAGGGTCGGGTGCTTGCTCCAGTCGAGGTGCCGTGTGATAACGAGGTGGCCACCCAGGGTGGGATCATTGGTTGTGCTCTGTCCCCAGCTTGACATGCTGGAGCAGCCGAAGTAGACGTCGTCCCTCTGGCTCAGATCCACGATGGCGTTCGAGACGAGGATGTCGGTTGCGTCCATGTCTCTGCCGATTGTGCCGTTGTAGAGATTCACGCCGGCGTCGGCCATGCCGAGCACGGTGTAGTCGGCCTCCTGCTGGTACCTGGCGTCGACCGCGAAGTTGTTCAGGTATGTGCTCCGGTAGTAGTTGTAGAGGAAGGGGCTTCCTCCGCAGACGTAGCCTACGAAGTAGTCGTCGAAGACTTCCTTCCCGCTCTCACCCATGAGATAACCCGCAGCGTAGCCGCGCTCCGCGTGCGTACCCCACACTCTGAGGACCGGTTTGCCGTCGACTATCTCGAGGCTTCCGTTGACGTCCTGCGCGATGGCGGGTAGTGAGATGGCAAGAACAAGGGTAGCGACAAGTAGCAGTCTCAAGGGGGAACCTCCTCACCGACGAGTTGTCCTCCGGCGCATGGGCCATGATACTGGTCAGGTCATCTGCATGGGGCAGATGACCTGACCAGGGAGATCTACTTGACCATTACCATCTTCCGCACGGCCACCGTGTCTCCGCTCAAGAGCCGCACGAAGTAGACGCCGGAACTGAGCCTTCCTCCATTGGCGTCGGTTCCGTTCCACTCGATCGCGTGCGGGCCAGCGTCACGTGGGCCGTGCTCAAGCACAGTCACCAGGCGTCCGGCCAGATCGTAGACCGCGATCTCCACCTCGCCCGACTCGGGAAGCGCGAACGAGATCGTGGCGGTCGGATTGAACGGGTTCGGCATGACGGGGTCAAGCCGGGCCTCGCGGATCAGACCGGTGTCATCCGGAACTCCTGAACTGCCAGCGGAGATGCCCCATATCTCGATATCATCGATGTTCCATCCACAGTACATCCATCCGCCGTCCGTAGTTCCCATCGTCCATCGGAGGTAGACCGTTTCTGCGTCATCGGCGACGGATGAGATATCGAGATCCATCTGCATCCACTCCGTGTCGGTGATCTCGGCCGTGTTCTCCCAGACCGTCATCCAGTCGGCGCCGTTCGTGCTCACGCCGATCGACGCGTGGTCGTAGTCGGGATGCTCGACGCCGAGCCATCTCCAGAATCTGAGATGGACATTGTAGAGATCCTGGCAGTCTATCGGTCCTGACGTCAGATGCATCTGAGATAGACCGTTGGGGTAGTCGCCACTCAGGTTGTATCCATAGACATTGGTGCCCGTGTGTCCGGCCGTCGGATCCGGTTCTCCGTACTGGCCGCCACCACCGGTCGGCTGTCCGTACGCCCACTGGCCGTCGGTCGACCAACCCGGGTCGGTATCGAGCGTCCATTCGTACTGCTTCTCGCTCGTGCCGACAGCCAGGACGACGTCGCGTATCGCGTCTCCCAGCCCGTTTGTGAGATTCCTGAACCATATACTCGCGACATAGGCGCCATCGGGAAGAAGCTCCGCGTTACTGTTGATCGTCACAGTCACACCGGCCGCACCCCCAGGGACGAGAATGCCCCGGGTGTCGCCGGATCGTGT
>DAOVNE010000162.1 GCA_030630395.1 Candidatus Eiseniibacteriota bacterium | reverse complement strand
TGAGGGAGTTCTCTTCGAGAACACGGTGAGCCCGATGCCTCAGACCAATCCCACGCACACGACCATGCTCACCGGCCTCCAACCCGCGAGCCACAGGGTTTTCTTCAATCGGTACATGCTCCTGAGAGAAGGACTCACGACCCTTCCGGAGATCCTGGCGGACAGCGGCTACAGGACCGCAGCGTTCGTCAGCGGGTCGACGCTCGCGAGACCGGTGTGCGCTCTCTGGAATCGGTTTCAGCTCTACGACGACGACTTCAGCTCTCTGCCACTGATCCCGGCCGAATGCATGCGCTACGGTGTCTTCAGACTCGTCCGGCGCCTCACTCGGGAGAGAGGAATCGTGGCTTCGATCAGCCCCGACCGCAGACGGGCAAGTGAGACGTTGCGCGAGGCACAGCGGTGGCTGGCGACCAATGCTGACGGCCCCTTCTTCCTCTGGGTCCACTTCTTCGACCCGCACGGGCCCTACGACCCGCCTCCCCCCTACGACTTCATGTATGATCCATCCTACACGGGTGATTCGGACGGAAATTGGTACGCCCTCTCGCCGGAAGGCAGGCGCGACGTGACCGAGGATCCTCGAGAGCTGCGGCACTTCAGTGCGCGCTACGCCGGCGAGGTGTCCTACGCGGATCTTCACGTAGGTCGCTTGATCGGGACACTGGAACGGATGGGAGTGCTGGACCGGACCTTAGTCGTGTTCACATCTGACCACGGAGAGAGCCTGACGGAGCACGGATACTACTTCGGTCATGGCGACTATCTCTACGAGCCCTCTCTCAGCGTTCCACTGATCTTCCGCCTGCCGGATAGCCGCGGCAGCGGGAGCAGGCGCACGGAGCTTGTCACGCTCGCTGACATCCAACCCACTGTTCTCGAGTTCCTCGCGATGGGAACCGACGGGGACGTTGACGGACAGTCGCTTGTCGGACTCTGTCTGTCGTCCGACCGCGTCAGCGGAATCGGGCCGCGAGTGGTCTACTCCGCATTACACAGAGGAGAGACCCGGGACGACCAATCGCTGCTCTCTCTCCGAACTCCGCGCCACAAGTACATCCGGGCGTCATCGTACTTCGACGGCCAGCGAACTGTGCCGCAGTTGGAGGAACTCTACGACCTGTCCGAGGACCCAGCGGAGACCATAGACCTGGCGATCGAGGAGCCGGATTTGCTTCGGGCTTTTCGTGCCTCAGCGGACCCCCATTGGATCGCCTGGCTGACGTCCGACAGGGGGCAGCCCGCGCCTCTCTCCGAGGAGTCCAGAGAAGCTCTTCGGGCGCTCGGGTACGTGGAGTAGAGCTTGGATCGATTCACAGCGCCAGAGGGAGCGCTGGAAGCCGAGGCTGCCTGCGGCGGGATTGTCAGCCGGCTACACGCAAGTGTCAGCGAACGGTGGCACAAAGCCGCTGGCCCTGTTGTGGCAGGGATCAGATCCTGACCAGCTCGCCGGCCATCGCGTCCCGAATAGCCTTGTAGCAGGCCCCCGCTACCGACCACCACGCCTCAAGAGCCTCCTCACAAGCCCACCGTACAGCGCGAGGTCTTCTCGTCTGATGATAACCGTTTCTAAGACGCCGCGCCCGGAGAGGCGCGTGAAAAACGCGAGCATCAGCGCACTCTGAAGCGTGTAGGCCGTGGTCGAGGCCCACGCGGCTCCCTCGATTCCATGGTCCGGGATCCACAGGAAGCAGAGTCCGGCGTTCACACCGAACGCGGCCGCGGTCGCGATGGTCTGGTAGATGCGGCGATCTCTACCGGAGAAGTACCCGGACAGCACAACGGCGATCGACAACATGGCCACACCCGGTATGAGAACCCGCAGGGCCCCCAGTGCGGGGAGGAACTTCTCGCCGTAGAAGAGGAGTATGAGCGACCGGGACAGGAGGTAGAGCGCGGCGCCCGCCAGCAATGTCAGCAGAAACGCGTTCCTGGTGACGCGCGGCGTCAACTGGTTGGCCTCTTCCTGATCGAGCGACGAGAGCCTGGGAAAGAGCACGACCTGGACGGAGTGCGGGATGTGGGACAGCTTCTCGGCCAGAAGGACCGCTATCGAGTACAGCCCCTGAGTGTGCAGGCCGACCATGGACAGAATGAGGAACATGTCGAACCGGTACATGAACGTCACAAACACGCTCCCGATATGTCCCTGCAGCCCGTAGACGACGGACCTTCTGAACATGCCCGGCGGCGGCCGCTCGAACATGCGGCTGCCCGCGAGCTCCCGGCGCGCTACGAGCATCGCTACCCCGGTCACGCAGAGCTCGCTGATAACATACGCGACAAGCGCGCCCCTCCGCCCGCCATGGAAGACGAAGAGGTTCACGCACATCAGCGCGAGTAACAGTCCCGCCTGCATCAGGTTGGCGAGATTGAACCAGCGGATCCTGTGCATGCCCAGCAGGAGCGCCACGGAGAGGTACTTGAGCAGGAGGATCGGTATGAGCACCGTCGCCAGACGAAGCACCGAGGCGAGCGCGGGGTCCGACGCTCCGCCGTAAAATCGAAGGAAGACGAGATAGCTCGGGACCGCGACCGCGCTGACCGCCAGGGTCATCAAGAACCCCTGACCGTTTATCTGTCCGATGGTGTATCGCTTCTGGGAGAGCAGATAGGTGTGTGACGAATCGATGCCGAGAAGCCCGAGGAACGCGAAGAGCGCCGGGAACGTGACCGCCGAGATGTAGGTTCCCTGTCCGTCCGCGCCCAAAAGCCGGGCGATCAGAATGGACGTCGGGATGTTGATCAGGACGATGCCAATGCGGGACGTGAACGTCATCAGGCTGTGCCTGAACACGGTTCGCGCAGAGCTCTCTCCGTCCACGTAGTCCTGCAACATCCACCCCCGTTCACCGCTGTAGCTCGCCCGCCGGACTCAATTCCCCTGGGGGGAGCGGTCCCTCACTGCCCGCTCAACGACCCCGACCTCCATCGCCTGCCTCTCTTCGATGGTCGGGAACATCTCACTTGCCCAAGCACGGGCCGCATCGCCGAGCGACCTTGCGCGCGCTTCGTCGGTCAGGAGATCGAGTATCACGCGAGGCAGATTCGACAGATCTTCAGGCGACAGAAGCACGCCGGTCTGGTTCGATTGAATGAAGTCCGCCGTCCTTCCGGTATCGAGAGCCACAACTGGGAGGGCCGACAGCATCGATTCGTACAGCGGATGAGACGCGTTCGTCCTGTCCCCCACCACCACGAAGAGATCGCTCGAGGCGTAAACGGTCGGGAGGTCGTCATGCGAGACCGCGCCGGCGAATATGACGCTGTCCCCGATCCCGAGTTCGATGGCCAGCGCCTCTAGCCGCTCCTGCTCATCTCCCTCACCGACCACGAGGAACGTGACGTCGGAGCGCTCGGCGAGAACAGCCGGAGCTGCCCGGATCAACCTGTCAATGCGCTTCTGCTCGTGGAGCCTCGAGACACTGAGAACCACTCTATTACCGTCCGGAACGCCGAGGTTGATCACGGCCGACCGATCGCGCCTCGCCGTTATGAACTTGTCCTTGCTGACGCCATCGAGGAAGAACATGACTCGACTCGCGTCGACACCGAGCATGGCCGCGAGTTCGTCACCCCCCGACCCGTCGTTGTGCACAATCCTATAGTCGGACGGTGCTTTCATCGCGGCTATTTCTCTGCATCTCAGCAGGCGCTTGAACGGACTCCGAAGGATGTCGTCGATGTCAAGCGCAATGCCGAAGAACCGCGTGACGCATGGGAGGCGACGCAACCGGGACACGATGGACGCGGTGGGAGCACCGAGTTCTCCCATGCCGAAAAGCGCATCGGGTCGAATCCTCCTGGCCAACGCGAGCCCGGCCGGCAAAGCCCTGACGAACCAGTACACGTACGTGAGCAGCAACCTGGCATAATGCAGCAACCTGCTTCTGCCGGGCTCGGGCATGAAATCCACCGCAGAGCGGAATCGGTGCAGCGTCACGCCGTGGTAGTCTTCACGGCGCCTACTTCCGGGATATCCTGGCATGAGCACGTGGAGGTCGTGACCGTGCTTCGGGAAACTCGTAACCGACAGGAAGAACGACGGCACACCGCGGCCCTCGCCCATCGACCAAAACTCACGCCAGCCGTAGATGGCCAGAACGGTCAGGCGCCGGTCTTCCTGGGACGTGTCGGGCACGGGCTGGCTCCGGTTGCTGAGCAGATCGTGGATATCGTGCTTGGTGAGGATAGCACGCCTCATGGCCGGCGGCAACATCGGCAACCGTCGGAATGGAACTGCTCTTTGACTTCGGCGGACCGCGAGGCTAGCATCTCGGGGAAGGCAGAGGCATGAACCCCAAGAAGAGGTAGCGTTGTGACCTGGGTTCCCATAGCGATAGTGACCGCGATCGCGTTCGCGGCGTCGGGCAGCTACGCCAAGGCCCTCTCGAGGAGGGCGCACGTCTATGTTGTCACCTGGGGACTCATCACGCTGTCGCTGCCATGGTCGGTTCTCCTGCTGCTCAGGCAGGGCATTCCCCCGGTAGGTGATGAGTTCCTCCGAGCGGCGATGATCAGCGTCGTCGTTAACATGGTCGGGGTCACGCTTCAGGTGAAGGCGCTCTCCATCTCTCCTCTGTCTCTAACGATGCCCTTCCTGGCG
>DAOVNE010000165.1 GCA_030630395.1 Candidatus Eiseniibacteriota bacterium | reverse complement strand
TAACCGAACTCTGTGACGAGGCCCGGCGCTGCAGCTTCGCTTCGGTCTGCGTCAATCCGACACACGTCTCCATCTGCGCGCAACTGCTGCGACTGACGAACGTCAAGGTCTGCACCGTCGTCGGTTTCCCTCTTGGAGCGAACACTCCTGAAGTCAAGGCGTTTGAGACGGAGCGAGCCATCTCCGATGGCGCCCAGGAGATCGACATGGTCATCAACGTGGGGGCGCTCAAGTCGCGGAACTACGAACTGGTAGAGCGCGACATACGCGCCGTCGTCGGGGCCTGCAGGAGCATCGCGGTCTCGAAGGTGATCATCGAGGCGGCGCTCCTGACGGATGAGGAGAAGGTCAAGGCATGCCAGTTGGCGAAGGCCGCAGGAGCGGACTTCGTGAAGACCTCCACGGGGTTCGGACCCGGCGGAGCAACGGCCCACGATGTCTCTCTTATGAGGTCCGCGGTCGGTGGTGAGATGGGGATCAAGGCGGCCGGTGGGATCAGAGATCTGAAGACAGCGCAGGAGATGGTCGAGGCCGGCGCGACGCGCATAGGTGCGAGCGCGAGCGTGAAGATCGTCGGCTGCTGACACGGTATGCCCGAAGGAACTCTTGTACGAGGACCGGCGGTATCGCCGGTCTTCCAGTTGGAGGCCACACGGTGACGATCTACGAGATAATCAGGCGAAAGCGTGACGGCGGTGAACTCAAGAGAGCGGAGCTTGAGCTTCTCATTCAGGGATTCGTCGCCGGAGACGTCACCGACTACCAGATGTCGGCATTCCTGATGGCTACATTCTTCACCGGAATGACGAAGAGCGAGACGGAGACACTTGTTCGTACGATGCTGGCGTCCGGCGAGACGGTCGACATGTCCTCACTCGACGGACCGAAGGTGGACAAGCACTCGACCGGAGGCGTGGGAGATAAGCTCTCGTTCATCATGGCTCCGATCGCCGCGGCCGAGGGCATTCTGATTCCGATGATCTCGGGGCGGGGCCTCGGTCACACTGGGGGGACTCTCGACAAGCTGGAGTCAATCCCGGGGCTCAGAACCGCATTCTCCCCCCTTGAGTTCCGCGATCTCGTGGGACAGGTGGGGATGGCGATAGTCAGTCAGTCGTCAGAGATCGTCCCCGCCGACAGGAAGATGTACGCGCTCCGCGACGTCACTGCCACCGTGGAGTGCATCCCGCTCATAGTCGGGAGCATTCTGTCGAAGAAGCTCGCTGCGGGGCTGGACGCCCTGGTTCTGGACGTGAAGGTCGGACGTGGGGCCTTCATGGACAGCCTGGAGCGTGGGAGAGAGCTCGGCAGATACCTCGTCGACACCGCTCTATCTCTCGGGCTTAGGGCGACAGCCGTCCTTACCAGCATGGACTCCCCGTTGGGCGCTGCGATCGGGAACGCTCTCGAGATGATAGAATCGGTCGATGTTCTGAAGGGTGGGGGGCCGACTGACGTCCGCGAGACGAGCATCGAGCTTGCCGCGCACATGATTCACCTCGGTGGCGTGTCGAGCGACCTCGGAGAGGCCAGAATACGCGCCAGGACGGCTCTGGACTCGGGTCGGGCTCTTGAGACCTTCACACGGTTTATCGTCGCTCAGGGGGGAGATCCTGCGTTCATAGACACCCCGTCTGTCCTCCCATCGGCTCCGGTGGTTCGCGAGGCGATGGCGCCCGCCGAGGGCTACGTTGATTCGATCGACGCTCTCGAAATGGGCCTCACATCGGTGGAGCTGGGGGCAGGACGCCTGACGATGGCTGGAACCATCGATCCGGCGGTCGGTATTGAACTCCTGGTGTCGGTCGGTGATCACGTCGAGGCTGGACGTCCCGTGGCCCGGATACATGCTTCAGACGACTCCGCGAACGCGTCCGCCGCAGCCCGCGTGCTCGCGGCGATCCACATTGCGGATGAACCACCGGCCCGGACGGACCGGATCCTCGAGATCATATCGCAGGTGGAGTAGTCGGTCGGGCGATCGTATGGCGATCGTATCGAGCGATCATGCCTCAGGTGGGGCAGTAGATCGGGCGGGAGATTCGTCGTTGATCAGCGCAGGAATCGAATAAGAGAACGCGTCTCCTCCTCGACCTTGGGTGAGTGCCGCTCGCACTGCCGGACCGGCTCCATCCCCTGGACGAAGACCTCTTCCATGATCTTGGGACAATCGTCAGCCGCGAGAAGTCCCGTCTCCGCGCATATGGTTCGCACGACGATCCCCGCCGGACGCTCGAACGGCGTCTTCGGCAGGTCAACGTGCGCGGCCTTCATGAACTCGGTCCAGATCGGAAGAGCGACGCGTGCCCCCGTCATGCTTCGCCCGAGCGGTCTTCTCTCATCATAGCCGGACCAGACCCCGCAGATGACGCTCGGCGTGAACCCCACGAACCAGGCGTCCGCGTAATCGTTCGTCGTGCCCGTCTTGCCGGCCGCCGGATGCTGGAATCCCCACGCTCGGGCGGCCCATCCCGTTCCGCTCGACATGACGCTCTCCATCATGTTCGTGACGATGTAGGCAGTCTCCGGTGGCACGATCATCTGGCTCATCCCGGAATGTTGCTCGAGTATCCGACCGTTCCTGTCCTCGATGCGGTCGATGGCGTACGGATCGAGTCTGACTCCCTGGTTGGCGAGAACGCCGTAAGCCGTCACCATATCCATGAGCGTTACTTCACGGCTCCCGAGCGGTAGCGACGGGACCGGTGCGAGGTGGGTTGATATCCCCATCCTGTTCGCGTAGTCCGCAACCTTGTCGGGGCCTACCAGGAGCCCGAGCCTCACGGCCACGAGATTGATGGACTTCTTGAGGGCGTATCTGAGCCTGACCTGTCCGCTGAACTCGCGGCCGTAGTTCACGGGCCACCAATCGGTCGGCTCCTCGTAGTCGGGTGCGGCGTCCCCGAACTTGATCGGCGCCCCGGCGCCCGGGATCAGAAGCGGCGCATCGAGAATCGTGTCCGCGGGGGAGAATCCGTTGTCGATGGCCGCCGTGTAGAGGAACGGCTTGAACCCCGATCCCGGCTGTCGCGGCGCCTGCGTGGAGCGATTGAACGGGCTGTCGGCGAAGTCCCTTCCGCCCACCATGGCGAGTATCCCGCCGGTGCGGACATCCGTCGCAAGAAGGGCGGCCTGCACGTACGGGATGAAGGCCAGTGTGTCCAGATCGAACTCGTCCTGCTTCGTGGTCGGGAAGTCATACTCGATCTCGAGACGCGACATCCTCTTTTCGAGCTCTGTCTCGGCTACCTCCTGCAGATGTATATCCATGGTCGTGTAGACACTGAGCCCGCCCGAATAGAGAACCTCCGCGCCGTAGCGCGCTATCACATCACGGCGGACATGCTCGATGAAGTAGGCGCCCGAAGCGGCCACGTCTTCTCTGTCGCGAACACTCAGACCCATCGTGTCGGCGGCAGCAGCCTCATCACCTGTGATGGCGCCGTACGTGACCATCATGTTGAGGACGATGCTCCTTCTCCGCAAGGCGAGATCAGGATGCCGCCTTGGCGAGTAGCCGTTTGGACTCTGTACGATCCCGGCAATCAGTGCGGACTCATGCAGGTTGAGTTCAGAGGCGTGCTTGTCGAAGAAATCGAGAGCCGCCGCCTCAACGCCGTAGGACCCGTGGCCGAGGTAGATCTGATTGAGATAGAGCTCGAGGATTCTGTTCTTTGAGAATGTCTGCTCGATCCGGAGAGCTAAGAGCGCCTCCTTCACCTTGCGAGTGAGGCTGACCTCCGGCGTCAGAAACAGATTGCGGGCAAGCTGCTGGGTGATGGTGCTCGCCCCCTGCACGACCCTCCCGGCCCGGATATTGATGATCGTGGCTCTTGCGATGCCGGCGATGTCGACACCCCAGTGTTCGTTGAATCGTTGGTCCTCAGCAGCGAGGACGGCATCGACAATCTGCGATTCGCCGAGCTCCGCTACTCGGACCACAATGCGGTTCTCGCGGAAGAACTCGTGAATGACGCGTCCATCTCGCGCATAGACGGTCGTGCCGATCGACGGCTCGATCGATTCCAGAAGCGAAGGTGACGGCAGGTCCTTCTGAAGCCACAGGATGCCCGCAACCATGGCCACGACGATGGTGATCAAGGTCACTGCGAATGTTATGAGCCAACGTCTCACGTGTCAGTACTCCTCAGGTTCCGGGACATCTGGGTGACCCCCTGCTCGGCCGGATCACCGTCTGGCATCCCGCAAAGCTATCCCAGGTGGGCCGTGAAGTCAACCTGCCGCTCCGGGCGGGGGCCGCCCGAGGCTGAGGGTTTCACTACGCGTTTTCCCTTGCGACATCCACCCCCGCTTGGTATGAACGTGCTGACGCAGAAGCAGAAGTAGAAGCGGGAGTGTCGTCGTCTCTTAGGACGCTCTGAGACACTGCGGCTCTTCGCTGACAGACGCTTATGCCACGGGTGTGGGAGAGAGGGGAAGTACTGTGCTGAGTGCGAGGGAGCAACTCGACATACTGAGGGAAGGTGTCGTCGAGATCATCAAGGAAGAGGAGCTCGAGGCCAAGCTCGAGCGATCGGTCCGTGAGGGGCGCCCGCTCAAGATCAAGCAGGG
>DAOVNE010000008.1 GCA_030630395.1 Candidatus Eiseniibacteriota bacterium | reverse complement strand
GTGTTGTGAGATCGATCGGGATCCACCAGCGCGCTCCCACGGCATCCGTGTGAAAGAGCACACCGCGCTTCTTCGCTATCTCGCTGATCTGCCCGACCGGCTCGATCGTGCCCACCTCACCATTCACCATCATGATCGAGACGAGAACCGTGTCGTCACGGATGGCGTCCTCGACGGCCGCTGGATCAACGAAGCCCTCGGCATCAACGGGAAGCGTCGTCACCTCGAATCCCTCTCGCTCGAGATATTTCGAGGGCGTGATGATGGAGCGATGCTCGATTGCGCTCGTGATGATGTGCTTGCCCTGCTTCCTCAGACGCATGGCCGCGCCCTTCATGGCCATGTTGTTCGCTTCCGTCGCTCCCGACGTGAAGTAGATCTCGAACGGCTCACAACCGACGAGCGTAGCCAGTTGGTTGCGCGCGCGATCGATGGCCTCGCGCGGTGCATCACCGGCGGCGTGAAACGTCGCCGCATTCCCATAGTGCTCCGTCATGTATGGGAGCATCGCCTCGACAACGCGAGGATCGACCGGTGCGCCCGACTGGTAGTCGAGGAAGCCCTTGGTTCTCATCTCGGCCATGTGCTCACCTCACAGTGGAACCTAGAAACTCAGGATGGCGTCCGCGTCGAGCGCGAGGTCGTTCAGTGTCGCGGCGCCCACAACGTCGGCGGCATCGATGTAGTCTCCACGATCCAGACCCAGAAGCTGCGAACTCTGGTCGCAGACCATTAGCTTCACACCCGCCTCGACCGCTCGCCCGATCACATCAGACAATCTCGGGAACTCCCCAAGCTTGATCCTCTCCGCCTCTCCCGTCTTGACTATCGTCACTCCTCTTCCGAGGAAATAGACGGTCGCATCGATTCCCATTGCACGAGCGGTAGTTGCCAGCACGAACGGAGAGTATGTTCGCTCAGGCGTGTCGATTCCCGATGTAAGCACGTAGAGTATGGTCTTCTTCTCAGCCATGATCATACCTCCCGGGGCAGTGCCCGTGGGGCGCCTTGCTCTCTAGCTGGTTCTCCTGACGAGGAACCTGGTAGTGCCGTCAGACTCCTCGGTGAGAACGAGCTCATGTCCTGTCCGCTTGGCCCAGCGTATCACATCCGATCCGGCCGATGGATCGTCGGTGAGCATTTCCAGGATCTCGCCCACGTCTATGTTCATTATCTCACCGCTGATCTGGATGATAGGCTCCGGACAGAAATACCCTGTCACATCAAGAGTTGCCGCTATTCTCGGCTCCTGCTCGGCCACTGCGTCCTCCAATCACTTCCCACCACTGATCCTGGACAGAAATAGAGGACCCGCGGAGACCATGGCATGCTGCGCACACTCAGTCCCAAGATCCCGCGAGTCCCTTTGCGCACTGACTGCGCACGTGTTGAGATGCTGACAAGGGGGTCAGGTTTCGCGGGGCACACCCGAAAACTAGAACAGCATTACCCTTAGAAGCTGGAACATCAGGTTGAAGAGCCCGTCGAAGACGTTCAGGTACAGGAGACCGAACACGATGATGAAACCGAATCGTTCGATCGAGAGGTACCGGACGGCCATCTCAACCGGAAGAAACGCAGCCAGGATGCGCGACCCATCAAGCGGAGGGATGGGAATGAGGTTGAAGAGCCCGAGGAACATGTTTATCGCGGCGCCGGAGTACGCAAGGAAACCCACCCAGATCGGCCAGCCCAGTGAATCAGCGAGACGGAAGATGATGATCCAGACAACCATCTGAATCCCGTTCGCGACCGGACCTCCGAGCGCCGTGATGGCGAAGTCCCTGAGCGGATTCTGGAACCGCCTGATATCTACCGGGACCGGCTTTGCCCATCCAATCAGGAAACTGGAACCACTGAGGAGAAGGAATCCGGGGATGATGATGCTCCCCACGATGTCTATGTGCGGTATGGGGTTCAGCGTAAGCCGACCCATCCGGCGGGCGGTCGGATCTCCGAGCCTCTCCGCCACAAGGCCGTGAGCGACCTCATGTATAATGATGGCCGAGATAAGAGCGAATATCCGGATGATCCACTGCAGTGGTGTTGCTATCATTCCTCTTCCATCCAGCGATCGAGAAGTCCAATCAGGTCTTCGAATCGCTCAATGATAGCACAATCGACACCGCTGTATGCACCGTAAGGATCGAATAGCACCGGTCTCATGCCGACGCCCCTCGCCCCCACTACATCGACCGCGTAGTAGTCGCCGACATAGACAGCATCGGCTGCAGCGAGTGATGAGAGCCTAAGGGCCTCTTCGAAGATCCCCGGGTCCGGTTTGCTGATGCTGATGATCGCGGAGTCGATGAGGAACCTGAACCTGTTGCGAATGCCGATCTCACTCAGCCGTTCCTCAAGGCGACCGTCCGAGTTTGAGATGATCCCCGTCACGAGTCCCCTGAGTTCAAGCTCGTCGAGTACGTGGTCAAGTCCCTCGACGGGGATCTTCCAGATTCCCAATCCCTCATCGTTCGCGGCGCGTGTCATCTCGATCGCATTGGGGATGGCCTCAGGCTCGATGCCTAGAAGCTCATAGAATGGGGTGTAGTAGATAGACCAGAAATTGTAGACGTTCTTTCCTGGAGCGTGCGATACAGCCTCGTCGAATGCCTCTCTTGCACGGGCCTCCGCCGTCATGACCTCATCGGTCGTGACGGAGAGACCCAGACTCGAGGCGATGTCCCTGTAGATATCGTAGTCGGGAAAGACGATGGTGTTGCCGGCGTCGAAGAAGACCCCCTTGACCATCCAGCTTCCCCCGATCGGAGTCAGTTCAACTTGGCCTTTGCCAGTGCGAGATCAGCCGATGTCCCGGCGATGAGCGCGTGACCCCATACGTGGCTGTATGAGGTGAGCGCATCAATCTCGGAACCGTGGCCCGCCGCCTGCTTGCTGTTTCCATCGGCCAGCCATGCGCGGCACGCACGCGCGCTTGTATGCGCGGTCTGAAGATCGGAGTTGCGCCTGAACCTCGCGGCGACATCATCGAGCGCCTTGCCCTGCTGTCTCTCGCTGGCGCTCGAATCGTAGCCTGCATCAGACCTGTACTTGGTCTCGAAGCGATCTTCCGCTCCAGCCACATTTGTGGATGCGAATTCGACCGCCCGTTCAGCGAGCATTCTCTCCGCTTCGACTATACCACGGATGAGCCCCCTGAGCCTACTCAAGGACTCCACTGGGAAGTTGTCTCCCTCCGGCTCCAGGACCTCCGTCTCGAGATCCTCGACGATCCCGATGCTCGCTCCGATGAGACTCCACGGCATGTGCCTGGCGCCGTCCGCGTCGGCAGGCAGGGCCGAGAACGTGTCCACCTGCTCCGACATCTCCGCAACGGAACGCGTCAACCCCACAAACGTCCTGTTTGATGATGACAAGGCATCGACCGCGGGGCCGATGCGTGCAGCCAGTCGCCGAATCTCGGAGGCCGCCATCTGCACCTTCTCCCACTCAACATCGAGACGCTGCTGATTCTGAACTGCCGCGCCGTCCCGGATTTCCCAGACGAGCTGCTCGAGTTCGACTGCTGCCGTGTCGGAGGCCGCTGCCTCAAGCATGAGCCCGGACATGGCCGATGTAAGCCGGGTGGCACTCTCTGCCATGGTTGAGTAATCGGTTTCACCACCCTCGAGAGGCTCCATACCTATATCGATATCGCGCCCCAATCTCAGTGCCCTTCCCCCGATCTCCGAGAGCGTATTCACAATGCGTTCGAGATCATCCGTCGTCGGCCGGCTCTTGCCGGTAACCGACTCGTGCCAGACAATCTGACCGAAGAGAGTCTCCCGCACCGCTCCCTGCATCGGCATGAGCGGAGAGAGCCCGGGGATTCCGCAGGTCGGGTCCATTCCTCCCAGACGTTCCATCGCTTCTGCGATGCGATTGGCGACCGCAGACATGTCCTTGGCCGCATCCACCACGGACGCCGCCTCCGTTGAGCTCTCCTCGGTGGCAACCCGCATTCCCTCAGTCGCAACGCCCTCGACGAAGTCCATCCTGAGCTCGAGAACGGCCTCCACAAGACAGGGCGAGAGCGAGATATCGAATGTGGTAGGACCGTCCGGGAGTCCGACCGGGACAACAAGATCGGACGATGAGGCGGCTCCAAGGAGCCCTGCGCTCAGTATCAGGACCGCGACGGGCGCCACGGCCCAACGCCACCATAGCGCATTCATTGTTTCATAAGCACTGTTCATTTGTGTGGACCCCCCCAGCTCGGGCGCTGTTTCGCAATCACGCCCGGCACCGTGCAATAACGCGACATCGCAACCGCCGCCCCTGGGCGCGCATAGTATCATATCCCCCGGCCAGCAACCGTCTTGGAGCTAGCCCTCTTGTGTGTTGCATCCACCGTGCCACGCTGAGCAAAGAATCACCACCTTGCTTGCCGCGCGACCCAGGAACCGTCATAATGACCCAATGCAATCCACATCATTGGCTTGGGAAGGAGAGAGAATGCGATTCCCTAGAATAGCCCCGCTCATGGTCGTCCTTCTGGCGCTGTGCTTTTCGAGCGCCGCCGCACTCGAGGAGCCACAGCCTCTCGACATCGACGAGGTGTTGAGCCTGATGGAACTCGCCCAGGTACCGGATCGATTCCTGGAGTACAACCAGATCGTCCTGTTCGACCAGACGTCGATCGAGTTCGAGAGCTCGGGGGCCTACAAGCAGTATAGCCACTCACTCCTGAAGGTCCTCACGGATGAGGGCGTTGACCAGCACGGAGATGAGTCGTTCATCTACCACCGGCGATACACAACCAACGAGATACTCCTCGCCCGGGTCATCAAAGCCGACGGCACGATAGTCGAGGTCGATGAGGATCTCATCAGCGACGGCACGCCGCCACAGTTGACGGCGATGGACATATACGAGTCCGACTTCCGTGAGAAGACGGTCGTCTTCCCCGGACTCGAGATAGGTGACGCGATCGAGACGATCTCTCTTGAGGACGCGAAGCCCTTGATAGAGAACGGATTCACGGGAACGTACTTCCTCCAGTACATCGGTCCCATCCTAGATTCGTCGGTGACGATAGCAGGCCCATCCGACATGCCGCTCAAGCACGCAGTGCTGAATGGGGAGGCTGAGTTCACAGAGACGACTGAGGGAGATCTGACGACCTACACCTGGAGAATCACGAACTCCGAGGCACTCGAGCCCGAGATCGGGATGGTGCCCTTCCCCCAGGTCGCGACGCGTCTTTCCGTGTCGACGTTTCATACATGGAGTGAGATCTCGCGCTTCGCCTTCGCTCTCATTGACGACAAGTGTCTGGCAGACGGCACGGTCACCGATCTCCTCGCGGACATCATCGAAGGACTCGACACAACCGAGGAGAAGATCACGGCCATACACTATTGGGTGATGGAGAACATCCGGTACCTCGGCATTGCCATGGACCGCGGGGCGTTTCTGGAACCACACCTTGCCTCGTACACCATCGAGAAGGAGTACGGGATCTGCCGCGACAAGGCAGTGCTGATGGTGACAATGCTCCGGGAGATCGGCGTTCCTTCCTGGGTCGTGTTGATCAACCCAAGCAGACGAACCGACCAGGACGTGCCGTCCGTCGGCTTCGAGCACGGCATTGTTGCCATCGAGGACGGCCGCGGAGACTACAGGTACCTCGATCCAACCATGGACAACCACCGGGAGATCGACGCCAGCTACGTCGGTGACCGCTGGGTTCTGCTCGCCACCGAGGAAGGCCAGGACTTGAGGAAGACTCCACACGTCACGGCGTCCGGCAATTCCGGAGACATCGGCGATGACGCGATTCTGAAGGCGGACGGTGGAATATCGGGGAGCGTGACGGTTTCGGGGCGGGGCATCTATGAGATGATACTCCGGAAGATGGGCGCGAGCGCAAGCGAGGAGGAGTTACGGATGATGTGGGACCAGTCGATCCAGGAGATCTACCCTGGAGCCGAACTCACGTCGTTCGTTCTCGGTGATCACGCTGACCTCTACGAGCCGATGAGCATGGAGCTTGAGTACACGATTGAAGACTATGCTCTCGACGCCGACCCCTACCTCCTCTTCCGCGTACCCGCCTCTACCGGCGCGTTTGACTTCCTCTCGGGGCTGTTCGTAGGACGTCTGACCAGTCTCCCGAAGCGCGAGTACCCGCTCGCCATCCAAACTACGATCGGGGCGGCCGAACGTTCACTCGTGGAGATTCCTGATGGATACGCCGTTGAGAGTCTGCCCGACGAGGTCCACTTCGAGCAGGGGCCCGTTAGCTTGAGCATTACGTACGAGTTCGTCCCGGCCTCGGACAACGGCGGCACCCCGGCGATTCGCTACGAGAAGATCTACGGTGTCGCGTCGTTCGAGCTTCAGCCCGACGAGTACCTGGCGCTCAAGGAGGCGTCTCGTATGGCAAGCCGCTCCGCAAGGGGCGAAGTGATACTGAAGAAAGAGGAGGGCTAGACGATGCGAATCCTGATTGCTCTTGCTGCGATTGCCCTTCTGGCTTCCGTGGCATGTGCCGACCAGTGGATGGACACGGACATCGAGAGACTTATGGAGAACGCACCCGGGCTCGAGGAGTACCCGGATGCCAGTGCAGTGTTCCTGAAGATCCAGAAGCTGATAGATGTGGATGCGGACGGCGCAGTGGATGTCCGTAGAAACTCTCTCACGCGCATTCTGACACTGATGGGTCGCGAGCAGTACAGCAACCAGTCCTTCATCTACAACAGCGACATCGAGAAGCTCGAGCTCGTGAAGGGCATCACCGTCCGGAAGACGGGACGCATTGTCGAGGTCGAGGAGGACGCCGTCAACGATATCACACCGGCGTTCCTCGAAGGCGCCACGATGTACTCGAACGTTCTCCAGAAGGTCATCTCGTTCCCGGTCGCCGGCCGGGGATCGACAATGGAGCTTCAGCTCCACGAGACGCGGGAGCCCGCGACGGACGGCGGTTTCTCGGGAATCGAGTACTTCGCCGCTCCTGATCCGATTCTGGAGAAGGAGGTCCGACTCAACGTGCCGAGCGATATGACGGTCACGAGCGAGATCGTCCCGGGATGGGTGGGGTTCGAGGGCGAGGCCACGATGGGCGAGAACCACTGGGCTGTGCGTGATGTCCCGGCAGTTGTGCTCGAGGAGCACACACTTCCAACCCGGGAGCTGTACCCGCGCGTTCTCTACTCGTCGTACGATTCATGGGCGGATGCCGCGGCTTTCTTCGCCGGGAAATTCTACCCACACGTTGAGACCGACGGAGTTGTGGCAGAGCACGCGGCAGATGTCGTCGACGGGCTCGAATCGAATGAGGACAAGACGCGGGCGCTCTTTCTTGATGTGGCACAGAACGTCCGCTACACTCCGCTCGATCTCGGTCTGGGAGGATACGAGCCTGATGACGCGAGTAGCGTACTCGCGAATCTTCACGGAGACACACGCGACATGGCCGTCCTCCTCGTGAGTCTCCTTCGCTCCGTGGGAATCGACGCGAGACCCGCTCTCGTTCGCAGCTACGGCAGTTCTTTCACCGAGTCGGTGCCGACGCTCAAGCAGTTCGACAAGGTCCTGGTTCGCGTGCCGGAACGCGATGGCTACAGATTCCTCGACCCGCGTCTCGACGATGTCGGCTACGGCCATCTTAGTTGGGGCGTTGGCAATACGACGCTTGTGGTCTCCGATGATGGAACCGGGGAGCTCTTCCAGATAGCCCGGTGGGAGCCCGAACACAACTACGCCAGGAAGACGTTCTCCATTCAGCTCTCCCCTGACGGATCCGTACAGATGCGGGTTATCTGCCAGCTCGGCGGGTACTACGACAGAAAAGCGAGGCGCGCGCTCAAGGACGTGACGCCGTCGGAGGAAGACAAGTACTTCGACAGCTCCGCAGATGCCGTATCGTCGGGAGCGACTTCCGTTATGCACTCGCATTCGGACCTGAAGAATCTGATGGAGGCGGTCAGTGTTCGCCAGACGGTGAGTGCGCCCGACTTCGCGGTCGTCCAGGGTGGCATAATGGTCGTGAGGATCCCGGAGTTCCCGCACGCTTTCGCATCGACGGACGTCTACCCGCGCCTCTCGGAGCGGGAGCTGCCGTTCGATCTCCAGTCCGAAGTGTACAGCCACTTCGAGGTCAAGGTGCTTCTGCCCGCCAGGTTCACGGTCGAGCGGATGCCCGAGCCGCTGCTCATAGAGACCGAGTACGCGGATTTCGAACTCGATTGCATCCTTGCCGACGACGGTCGCACGCTCTTCTGGTCCCGGAAGATCACGATCAAGAAGACTGTGGTGTCGCCCGAGGACTACGAGGCATTCAAGGAGAGCTATGACGCACTGGCGTCTCCTAAGAACAGTCTCATTCTGATCAGGCAGATCGTGCACACGCCGACGATGGCTCCTCGGTAGAGCGGCACGCCAAGAGACGCAGAAGAGAGCGCCTCCGAGCAAAGCTAAAGGCAGATGCCATGAAGCACAGATCGCTCGAGGAGATAGCCGGGCAGCAGAGTCACAGACGAGTTCCGTTCTCGTCGCTGATGCGCAAACGTGTGCACAGCATCTTGCTTGTGTCGAGCCTCTATGACTCGTTCACATTCCAGGAGGACGGGAACCTCGGCGAGATGTTGTTCTCGGAATATCAGGAGCTGAACCTGAGCTCGGCCCCGGCGATCACGAGAGTGTCGACTGCTGCGGCCGCACTTGACGTCGTCAGACAGTCGCCTCCCGACCTCATCATCACAATGCCGCGAGTCGGTGAAATGGACGTCTTTGAGTTCGGCGGCGCCGTGAAGAAGATGGTCCCTGATCTCCCGATCGTGCTCTTGGCCTACGACACACGAGAGCTTGCGCTGCTTGAGGCACGCGACGATCATTTCGGAGTAGACAGGATCTTCGTATGGCTTGGCGACGCCAGACTCTTCCTCACAATCATCAAATGGGTCGAGGATCGGCTGAATGCGGTGGCGGACGCAGAGACTGCCGGCGTCAAGATCCTCATCCTTGTGGAGGACTCGGTTCACTTCTATTCCGTGTTCCTGCCGATGCTCTACACAGAGATGATGGAGCAAACGCAGGCGCTCATGGCGGAGGGAGTGAACCGCATGCAGAAGCTCCTCCGCATGCGTGCCCGCCCGAAGATACTGCTGGCCTCGTCGTACGAGGAGGCCAAGGCGCTCTATGAGCAGTACGGGAAGGGCGTCCTCGGCATGATGGTAGATGCCCGATTCCCTCGCAACGGGAAGAAGGACGGGGGCGCGGGCGCCGATCTCATCAGCTGGGTTCGGGACGATGCGCCCGACATGCCCATCCTGATGACATCGCGGGAACTCGACAACGAGGGTGTCGCCCGGAGGCTCGGCGCCGCCTTCATCAACAAGAACTCACCCACGCTCCTGCACGGGGTGCGCGACTTCCTGAGAGGCTACCTGGGCTTCGGGGACTTCATCTTCAGAACGCCCGGCGGGGAGACTGTGGCAAGGGCCCGCGACTTGAGGGGTGTCGTGAGTGCACTCGCCTCGGTTCCGGATGAATCGGTCGTTTTTCACGCGTGCAGGAACGACTTCTCCATGTGGCTCATGGCAAGAACGGAGTTTGAACTCGCAAGCGCGCTGAGACCGCGACGCCCGGACGAATTCGAGAGCACTGATGCGCTCAGAGCCTATCTGCTGAAGGCTCTCAGGGATTACAGGAACCGCGCCCGCGCGGGACTGGTCGAGGAGTTCTTCAGCGATACCTTCGAGGCAGACGGGGTGTTCACGAGGATTGGCACGGGCTCACTTGGCGGCAAGGGTCGCGGGCTGGCCTTCATGAATTCGCTCATAGGCGGGTACAGCATCGAGCACCGCTTCCCGGGGGTCCGCATCCATGTGCCGCCCACGGTCGTGATCGCCACCGATGTCTTCGACAGATTCATGCACGAGAATGACCTGGCGCGTCTGGCGCTGAGCGCGGCGGATGACACCATCATCAAGGATGCCTTCCTGCGGGTGAGCCTTCCGGATGATATCGTGAACGAACTCAGGACGTTCATCGAGCGCGTGGAGTATCCTCTTGCTGTCCGCTCGTCGAGCCTGCTCGAGGACTCGTCCTACCAGCCGTTCGCGGGCATCTACCAGACATACATGCTTCCCAACAACGACCCCGATTCCGAGCAGAGGCTCAAGGAACTATGTTGCGCCGTCAGGTTGGTCTATGCATCCACGTACTGCGCCGACTCGAAAGGCTACATAGATTCCACGCCTAACAGGCTGGAAGACGAGAAGATGGCCGTCGTTATCCAGCAGGTGACCGGACGCATGCACGGGGATTACCTCTACCCCGACGCGGCCGGCGTCGCACGTTCCTACGACTACTACCCGGTCAAGGATCTTGAACCGGAGGACGGAGTGGCCTCGGCCGTACTTGGTATGGGACGCATGGTCACGGACGGGGGGCGTTGTGTTCGCTTCTCCCCTGCGGCACCCGCGAAGCTCTTCCAGTTTTCATCGACCGAGGCGTATCTCGCGAACTCCCAGAGGGAGTTCTACGCACTCGACCTCAATGGACCCGCTCCTGTCACTACACCAGACGCGAGCGCGGACTCCAATCTCGTTCTCCTCGATATGGAGACCGCGATGGAGCATGACACGCTCGCGCCAGTCGGCTCGGTCTACTCGGCGGAGAACGATCGTGTCTACGAGGGCGTGCACAGACCGGGTGTGAAGATGGTCACAATGGCGGGGTTCCTGTCGGGCGACTGCTTCCCGCTGCCGGAGGTTCTCGGGTTCCTTCTTGAAGTGGGGCGAGCCGGTCTCTCAACACACATCGAGATCGAGTTTGCCGTCATCCTGCGCGAGTCCGGGGAGAAACCGCACGAGTTCTCGTTCCTCCAGATACGTCCGCTCGTCTTCGATGTCGCCACTGAGGATCTGGAGTTATCGGAGATAGACACCGATGATGCCATCTGTCTCTCCGAGCGAACGCTGGGACACGGCTCCATCGCCGGCATCCGCGACATCGTGATTGTCAAGCCGGACGCGTTCGACCGGGCGAAGACACCGGATATCGCCACGGAGATCGGCGCGATCAACGCCGCCCTCAAGAAGGAGGCGCGTCCGTATCTCCTTATCGGTCCGGGCCGCTGGGGGAGCGCCGACCACTGGCTGGGAATCCCCGTGAACTGGGCGCAGATCTCCGGCGCACGATGTATCATTGAGGATGAGATCGAGGGCATCACGATCGAGCCGTCGCAGGGAACCCATTTCTTCCAGAACATCACGTCGTTCGGGATCGGCTACTTCACGATGCGTTCGGCGGGCGCGTTCGCGAAGCTCGACCATGACTGGCTTGCGTCTCAGAAACCAGCATCTGAGGGCAAACACGTCAGCCACATACGGCTGGACTCGGAGCTCGAGATCCTCATCAACAGCAGGACGGGACTCGGGGCTATCATGAAACCGGGCAGGAGCGTGGTGGAGCCGGAGGAGTAGGTTCGCCTGCTCTCGCGACAAGGTGTGGATCATACAGAAAGGGGGCCGGCACCAAAGCCGACCCCCTTCTTCGTGCTTACGAACTGCCTCATCTCCCGAAGGAGGCGCGACCTGTTCGTCCATTCAGCTACTAGCCTACGGAACCCATGTCCAGCATCGTGTCGGCGACCTTGAGGAAGCCGGCGATGTTGGCGCCGTTCACGTAGTTGCCGGGAGTGCCGAACTCTTCGGCAGTCTCGTACGCAGCCTTGTGGATCGCCTTCATGATCCCCTGGAGCCGCTGGTCAACTTCCTCACGTGTCCAGGAGAGCCTGAGACTGTTCTGGCTCATCTCCAGACCGGAGACCGAGACGCCACCGGCGTTCGCGGCCTTACCAGGACCGTAGAGGATACCCTTGTCGATGAAGATCTCGACACCCTTCGGAACCGTCGGCATGTTCGCGCCCTCGGAGATAACGTAGACGCCGTTGTTGACCAGGTTCTGGGCGTCCTTGACGTTGATCTCGTTCTGCGTCGCGCTCGGGAAAGCGCAGTCGGCCTTGTGGTTCCAGAGCGGGTTGTGGTCGAGGGACTTGTCCGTCGGCGTGAAGACCGCCTTCGGGTACTTCTCGGCGTACTCCTTGATGCGGCCGCGCCTGACGTTCTTGAGATCCATCAGGAACGCCAGCTTCTCACGATCGACGCCCTCTTCATCGTAGATGTAGCCACCCGAGTCGGACAGGGTCACAACCTTGCCGCCGAGATCCAGAAGTTTCTCGGTCGTGTACTGAGCAACGTTGCCGCCGCCGGAGACCAGGCAGGTCTTGCCCTTGAGTGTCTCGCCGCGAGTGTTGAGCATCTCGGCCGCGAAGTAGACGGCGCCGTAGCCCGTCGCCTCGGGACGAATGAGGCTGCCGCCCCAGTTTCTTCCCTTGCCGGTCAGGATGCCTGTGAACTCGTTCTTGATCTTCTTGTACATACCGAAGAGGTAGCCGATCTCACGTCCGCCGACTCCGATGTCGCCGGCAGGAACGTCAGTGTTCGGCCCGATGTGGCGGAAGAGCTCGAGCATGAAACTCTGACAGAAGCTCATGACCTCGTTGTCGCTCTTGCCCTTCGGGTCGAAGTCCGAACCACCCTTGCCGCCACCCATCGGGAGCGTCGTCAGGCTGTTCTTGAAGACCTGTTCGAAGGCCAGGAACTTGAGGATGCCCAGGTTGACACTCGGGTGAAGTCTGAGACCACCCTTGTAAGGACCGAGGGCGCTGTTCATCTCGATGCGGAAGCCGCGGTTGACCTGTACCTCACCCTTGTCGTCGACCCACGGGACCCTGAACATGATGACACGCTCGGGCTCGCAGATACGGTCAAGGATCTTGGCCTTGCGATACTCGGGACGCTTCTCGAGGACGGGCCAGAGTGACTCCGCCACTTCGAGAACAGCCTGGTGGAACTCAGGCTCCGCTGGATTCTTCGCCTTGATCATGTCCATGAAGGCGGCAACGGATTCGGCCATTCTTCTTCCCTCCTACTACATGTGAAGTGCACCTACATTGACAAACCGGGCGGGACGCGCCCGGCCACCCAAACCAGAGAATGACTCGTACTGTGATCAGAACACGGATTCTAACATGCTTTGGAGCACGCGGTCAACGGTCAAAGAGGGGTTCTGTAGGCGGATTCGGCTAGAGGGTCCGCTCCGAGACGAGCACCACGTACTTCCCGTCATCGGCCGCTATGTCGCAGTTGCCGAACACCTTATGCATATGTCGCTTGAGGCCCGCATACCGCATGAGCACCAGATAGAGGCGGCCGTGGATGCGCAGGTGCCCGTAGGCCTCATCGACCAGCGGGAAGAGGACGTCGTTTCCGGCGTGGAACGGTGGGTTCGAGACGCCCCTGTCGAAGCGCTCTCCGATGACCGCATCGAACCGGTCGCCGAGAATCGCCTCGACACGAGGCTTGCCGTTCTTGCGAGCGTGGTTCAGGTGGTGGGCGCGGATGTTCGCCTCAGCGTACTCGACCGCGCGCGCATTGCAGTCGACCATCACGATCCTGCCGACCGACGCGGCGTGCGCAGCTGCGATACCGATCGGCCCGTAGCCACACCCGATGTCAATCACGCTGTGTCTGGGTCGAACATCAAGTGTTTCAACCAGAAGCCTCGTTCCATCGTCGACCCTGCTGCGCGAGAAGATACCGCTGTACGATTCGAATTTGTAGCGCCGCCCGCGAAGCTCGGTTTCGATGGTGTGTTCGTAGCGGGAGAGATCGACTGCCTCGGGTGGACAGATGGCGCTCCTCTGTGCGCGCATGACCCAGTAGCCGCCACTGCGCATCACGACCTTGGCGGGACCGATCGTCTCTGTGAGTTTCCGCATGTAGCTCTTGGCGCCCTTGCGCACTTTCGCTACGAGGAAGAAGCTTCCGCCGTGCCGCATCTTCGGTTGCACCCGCTCGATCATCTCAAAGATCGTCTCGGTGCCGTCCTCGACCGGAGGATTGAGAGCGACGATATTGAACTGCCCATTTCGGAAGCGGCTCAAGGTGTGATCAAGAACGACGGAGATATTCTCCACCGCGTTCGACCGGACATTCTGCTGCGCCAGACGAACTGCGCGGATGTCCAGATCGACCATCTGGATATCGAGGTCCGGCGCTGAGCCGGCCACTGCGATGCCGACGGCGCCATAACCGCACCCGTAGTCGAGGATCCTGTCACCGGGGGCGGGTCGGATCGCTCGTACCAGAAGCTCGGTGGACTTGGCTATCTTGTCCTTGGAGAAGAGACCGCCGACCGAGTGGAGGGTTCTATCGGTTCCGCCGAGGGCGGAGCATATTTCATAGGAGCTCGTTACCATATCAGCAAGAGTGTGCGCACCACGGGGTGGTGAGGCGGCTATCCGGCGCTGTTCCCAAGACCGGGGCCGCACATACGTCGCGTGGGTCCTCTTTGGATTGTCCAGACTGCTTCGCCTGGTATCCTGAAGCCGAGAATGGTCCTCGGCCGGGAAGGCTCACTTGAGCGACAAGCGAGATCAGGCAACCACCGTGCGGGCGCACATAGTCACACCGGCGATCACTATCTCCCGCTGACAGTATTCGGACTATACGGTAGGAATTGTGAGCTGGTCAAGGTGTTTCTAGATGCTCCGGGGAGTCTTCGGGGCCGGCGCCGGCTCTGCCCCGGCCTGCGAATCGGATCCGCTTCGCAACCAGGAGCCCCCCCACAGACATCGGGAGGAAGTAGAGCGTGGTGCGCCACATAACAAGCGCGATTCCGATAAAGTGTGAGGGAAGATAGGTAGCGAAGAATCCTATATACCCACCCTCACCGACCGCCAGAGAACCCGGTGTCGGAGAGGCGCTCAGGATCGGTTTCAGAAGACATTGGAGGATGACCGGTCCCGTCGCGGGACCGCCGTAGCCGAACCCCCGGAGGATCGTGAGTCCGATCATGAACTCCGCGATGTATGCAAGCACAACGAGGATAGCGCCCCACGCAAGCACCCATCGCTTCCGCCTGCCAAGAGTCGTGAGCGCCTCACGGAAGATGTGAGACTCGTTCTCCATCTCGACTCGAAGCTGCTCCACTCTGTCCGCCGCTCCCCCTTTGAGGCGCCGCGCGAGGAACGCTGCGATGCTGTCGACGAGTCGGTCGAAGAGTTCGGGGAATCTGAGCATGATAACGAGAACAGCAACCACGAAGAGTATGGGGAACGCCGAGATCGGTCCGACAACCTTGAGGAACGTGAGCGATGCAGCTGAGCCCTTCCATCCGATGGCCGCCACGATGATCGTACCCATGAGCACGAAGAAGAAGAAGACCGAGGGAACGAATC
>DAOVNE010000153.1 GCA_030630395.1 Candidatus Eiseniibacteriota bacterium | reverse complement strand
GTGATCGGAAGCGCATCCATGTCGCCACGGAGCGCAACCGTCTTGCCGGGTTTTCCCCCGCGCAGAAGACCAACTACTCCAGTCTTCGCGACCCCGGTCGTGACGTCGATTCCGGCGGCCTTGAGCGTGTCCGCCACGAGTTTGGCCGTGCGATGCTCCTCGTACGCCAGTTCCGGGTACATATGGATGCGGCGGCGCAGCTTCGCCAGCTTGCCGGCGAGTTTCTCCGCGTCCTTTGCCATCGTGTTCTTCACTCAGTCCCCCTGAGCCTCTGTCTCACCTCTAGCCCTCGTAGACGCCGCTCTCGAGCTCCGAGTAGACGTCGGGAAGGAGATCGATCAGCTCCCCCGCTATCAACGCCATCCTTCCAACAGCACATGCCGCGATGTCCCCGGCTCTCCCGTGGACGTACGCCCCGAGCACGCCCGCGTCCAGTGCGGACATCCCCCGGCCGAGGAGTGCCGCGACAATGCCGGTGAGAACATCACCCGTCCCACCGGACGCCATGCCATCGTTGCCTGTGGGATTCAAGTAGATCTCGCCTGAGGCATCGGCAACAACTGATGCGGCTCCCTTCAGGATGACGGTTGCTCGCGCACGGGTCGCGACGTCAGCCGCCACCTCTTCGCGCTTCTCAAGCACGTCGGACATAGTCCAGCCACAGAGCCTCGCCATCTCGCCGGGATGCGGCGTGATAACTACGGGAGCGTCACCCTGCCGTGCGCCGATATCCTCGGGAGTCAGCGCATTCAGACCGTCGGCGTCGATGACGCAGGGAAGCGAAAGGTCGCTCACGATGGCCCGTATCAGCTCCTGCGTCTCGCCGTTCTGCGAGAGTCCCGGTCCGAGCGCCATGGCGTCGGCCGAGTCGAGCAGGCTCTTTACTCCAGGAAGCGCGGCGACGGAAAGCGAACGCTCGGCCGTCTCCATGAGCGGCCGCGTTATCACCTCCGTCAGCTTGGCCTCGAGAATGTCGTTCAGGCTCCCCGGTATCCCGAGGGTCACAAGTCCCGCGCCGCTTCGCAGTGCCGCAAGCGATGTCAGGGCCGCGGCCCCCGTGTATCCGACCGAGCCTGCGATGACGGCTATTCTCCCGAACGTTCCCTTGTGTCCACCTGGATCTCTCTTGGGAAGAAGATGCGATGCTTCCTCCTCCGTGAGGACGCTTCGCATGGGTTGGATGGCGGTGATTACGTCTTCGGGGATGCCGATGTCGATGACATGAACGATGCCGGCGGCCTCGCGACCCGGATGCAGGTAGAATCCCCGTTTCGGAAGCGCCATCGTGCAGGTCCATGATGCGATGACGCACTCGCCCTCTCGGACGCCGGTCGAAGCGTTGAGCCCCGATGGCACGTCCACGGCAAGGACCGGTCGTCCGCTCGCGTTGATCGCAGCTATGACGTCTTTGTGTAGCCCGCGCGGGGCGCCCTCGAATCCCGTGCCGAAGATCGCATCGATGATGAGTTCCGTCTCGACCATCTCACCCAGAGAATCGGCAAGCCCGCCCTCGTCCAGGAGTTCGCTGACGCTTCCGGGCCCCAGTCGCTCATAGTTGGTACGCGCATCCCCGGCAAGCTCACCTGGTTTCCCAAGAAGGTACACACCGACTTCGGCGCCGCGGTCCCTGAGTCCTCGAGCGATGACAAAACCATCGCCGCCGTTGTTCCCCTTCCCGCAGATGATCACGATCCGGGCGCCAGCAGGATCACCGAGTTCGCTCTCGATGAACTGGACAGTGCCCATCCCGGCGCTTTCCATCAAGGTGAGCCCGGGGATTCCCAGACCATCTATCGCCCGGCTGTCGATGGCTCGCATCTCGTCCGTTGTGACCAGTCTCACCTCGAGTCCTCCAGTCTTCTCTCAAGCGTCCTCGACAACCACAACCGCGGTGGCAGCGCTCTCGGAGTGCGAGAGGCTCACGTGCACGCTGCCGGCGCCCAGAAGATCCCTGCACCTCCGGTGCGCGACAATGCCAGGGGCCCCGCTCTCAGCATGGACCACTTCGACATCCGTCCACCGCATACCGGGACCAAGCCCCGTCCTCAGTGCTTTGAGAAAGGCCTCCTTGGCGGCGAAGATTGCCGCATAGGAGGCCGTGTCTTCCTTGTACTTCATGCAGTACGCGATCTCGCGCTCGGTGAAGAGGTGCTCGCGGAAGCCGGGGCTTGACGCCTTCATGACGCGCTCGAAGTGCGCGATATCAACGACGTCTGTGCCCATCCCACGGATCACGATGATCCTCCACAGATCCCGGGCCACAACCCCGTGAGTCCATCCACGGATCCCCGGCTCACTACCCCGTCAGTTCATCCACGGATTCCTGGCTCACGACCCCGTGAGCTCATCCACGATCGCGATAAGCTGCGAGATGTCGTCGACCTCATAGTCCGCACCGGAGGTCGCCGCTCCCGAGGTGTCACCGTACTTCGCATAGACCGTCTTGATACCGACGCCCTTCCCGCCGACCATGTCACGCTCGGGCCAGTCGCCGATCATGATGACTTCATCGGGACCAACGTTGAGAACCTCGCACGCCTTCATGAACGGCGCGGGATCAGGCTTCCTCACGTTGGTGTCCTCGAAGGTTATGACGTGATCGAAGAAGTGCTCAAGACCGAGATAGCAGAGGCGGGACCATGCCTGGTAGCGCGGCGCATCGGATAGGACCGCAAGCTTGAACCCCCGCTTCGCGAGTGCCAGGAGCGTCTTCTTGACGTGCGGGTAGAGCACCAGGGTGTACTCTCTGCCTCGCCTGTAGCCGATCACGGCCGCGGTGTGGATCTTCGGATCTATCTCCCCGTACTGCTCCTCCAGAAACCGGTCGAAGACCCGCTGGTCCTCTATGCCCTCCCGGTCGTAGATCTCAAACAGCTTGGCTTTGGTCTCTGTCGCCGACATTGGCAGACCGGCATCTATCATCGCCTCGATGGCGGCGTCGATCGACACGGTCTTCATTCTCATGAAGTCGGTGAGTGTGTTGTCGAGATCAAAGATGATTGCCTTCAGCATCCGACCATCCTGTTGTTGGGAAACGCGGGATATGAGCACGGGCGAAATCGTGACAATCCAGGTTCAGCCTTGTGAAACCGTGATCCGAGCTACTTCGTGCTCTCGCTCACCTTCGTGCCGCGGCTGATCTCGCCGTTGTCGATCCTGATGTGGAAACCACATTCCGGGTTGGAACATACCCACGCCTTGTACGTTATTGCAGCGCCATCTCGTCCGTAATCCGACAGGGGGATCAGAACCCCCTTCTCACACATGCGGCAAGCAGGATACGTACTGGGCATTTCAACACCTCCCGTCCCTCTATCTGATGATTCCACCCGCGCTCCCCTCGTTCTTCCCGTGACGAAGAGGAGTGACAGCTCCGCTTTCGTCATCAACCCTGCCGAAGTCTACCTCTTGGCTCGCCCGGCTTCAAGGTGGGCGAGTCTCGTCGGCTCCGGCAGCCTGTATCCGTTCCCTGTTCTCAGCACCCACTCAGCCGCTGTCTCAACAGAGACCCGGTGGCCCGGTGAGACAAAGAGCGGCTTCGTGTTGTCCTTCGTCCTGAGAACCACGCCTATCTTCTTGCGGTGGAGGCTCAACGTCCGCATCGCGCCGCGTTTCTGCTTCGGTTCCTTGAACTCCCCGATCAGGCGGGACTTCGCACATCCTATCGACGGCCTGTCCATCAGCACGCCCATGTGTGCCGCGAGCCCGAGGCCTCTCGGGTGGGCGATGCCCTGCCCATCAAACATCAGGAGATCCGGCTCCCGTGTGAGCTTCGCGTACGCTTCCTGCACAACCGGGCCCTCACGAAAGGTGAGCAGACCCGGAACGTACGGGAACGCCGGCTTCTGAGCCGCAGACACTATCTCCAGCGGCTCAAGGCTCACTGCATCGATCACAACGATGGCGGCGTAGAGAAGATCCTTCTGGGGAGAGAAAGACACGTCGATCCCGGCGACGGACTCAATCCGGCCGAAGTCATCCTCGCGGATCAATCGCCCGACGAGGTCTTTCTGTATTTGAAACGCCTCCTGCACGGAGACATTCCACAGGTGAGCATCAACCACCATCGTCCGCCTCTCCCAGTCACCACTGACGACAGGCTACGTGAGTAAATGCTGGATGTCAATCCGCAACTGCCGTAGGGTGAGCAATCCAGTACTCAGATTCGCCCACCCATCAGGAGGAGCCTGTGAACAGGGGCATACTGATAGTCGTAGTGGCAATCCTCGGTGCGCTCGCCATATGGGGGTTCTCGCACTACGGTGGTGTCGCGCTCGAGATGGAGATCGCGGCCCTGGCCGGAATCGAGGATCCGGCAGAGCGGATAGACGCGGTCGTCGTGTATGCCGTGGAGCATCCCGATCTCGACATGGATCTTTTCGCAGCGGGAGCCGCCGTGATTGCCCAGGCCGCTCACGAACTCGGAGAGCTCAGGGCGATCGGATATGTGGACACCGTACTCAGGCGCCAGATGCCGGACGGCCTCCGGTCGCCGCTTACGGCTGAGCTTCACGACCTCGTCATGATGCGCCTCTACTACGGCCCCGACGACAAGCTGGCAGAGAAGGCCGACGCTGTCGCCGCCCACATGCTCCACGCCGAGGGCATAAGCGGCAACGCGCTTGCTGTCGCCGCCAGCATGAGGTCCGGCATCACCTGGGGGCTGGTGAGGCAGTGGCCGGTGCGCGTGCCCGACCCGTGGCTTACCTTGGCACTCGCCGAGAGGAGCCACGCTACCGGAGATGAGATCAATCGCTGGTACCGGG
>DAOVNE010000096.1 GCA_030630395.1 Candidatus Eiseniibacteriota bacterium | reverse complement strand
GCCACCCAATGCGCGGCCCCGATACCCCGGCCCGTGGTGAGCCTTCAATTTCAAGACCTCGGGCGGCTGGCTTGGTTGCCGCCCTGCACATCTGTGCACCACATTACTGCACACATGTGCAGGCGTCAAGTGAAAAAGTGGCGGCAGAGAGCAACATCGAACTCACATTCACGGAGCCCCGCCAGCTAGCCCTTTCTTCCTCCCCGCGGCAACGCTGGGCTGAATACCGTACAGCAAAAGGAGGCGGACGGCACGCGCCCTCCGTGGGCACGTGCTCCGTCCGCCTCAAGACAGCGTGATTGCGACGATGCTAGACCATATGGAGCGGCCGAACTCGACCGTTCCATATCATTTCAGAAGTAGCACCTTCTTCTGATCCTTGTGATTCGGTGCCTCAACCCGGCAGAAGTAGACACCCGAGGCAACTCTCTCACCACGATCATCCGTCCCATCCCACGTCACCCGGCGCGTGCCTGGCTGCATCATCTCGGTCGCCAGGACGCGAATCAGCCTGCCCGCTGAGCTATAGATGCTGACGGTAGTAACTCCGCCAGGCTGAGGTACTTCGAAGTGAACCGTGGTTGATGGTCCAAAGGGATTGGGATGGATTGTGACCGTAGAACCCGGCTCGAGACGCTCCTCAACAAGCTCCCCGCTTCCGTCATTGATGGCCCTATACCGCCCCTGAGTCACAAGCACGAAGTCTCGCTCATAGCCTTCATGCAGCTCAGGCACCTCAAATGCCAGATCGAGCCTCTCCCCGGGCAGCAATTCCACGTACCTACCATCTTCATTGAATAGAGCTCCGGAGCAGAATCCGGACGTCGAGTGCCGCGCCTCGGTCATCTCGCATGTCTGGATGATGGGATCTCCCTGCGAGAGAGATGTCAGGAAAAGCTGGTCGAGCTCGAAGTCCTCGGGTGCCAGTATGCCCACCGTGACCAGTCCGCCCTCTACCACCAGGTCGCCAGCGAGTTCAAGAACGCTCTCACAGACATCGGCCCGGCAACACAGCCGTGCCAGATCGGCAGTCATTGGTGTCGCAACGGTGTACTTGCCACCCCCGCGAGGTGGCGCCGGCGGAACCGCCGACTTGTGAATAGGCTTCCCGAGGACGCCGACACCTGCGTCGACCGGAACGTCTCCGTCCGCGAAGGCGACCTCAAGCCACGAGCCTCCCTTGACCGTTCCAGCTTGACCGTCCGGAGCCGAGACCAGGTCGAGTAAGTCGTTACCGAAGGCATCGAGGCATGCCACGGGCCGGATCGCTCCCGAGTGAGCCTTGATCGAGCCATCCTCAAGCACGGCAACATCCAGTCCCGGCATATGGTCAACCACCACCAGCTGCACGCGATCGAACCAAGAGTGCTCTTGCTCGTCTTCGGATATCCTGAGCCGGTACTCTCCATCGATGGACTCCGGTCGCTTCGCTAGCACATACGAATCGACCACATCGTCGGCGCCGCCGCCGGCGAGCACGTTGTTATCCAGTGAGTACCCACTGCCAGTCATGGATGATACGAATGGACATCCACTAGGATTGCTCCAGTACCCGGCGACCTGGAATCTGTAGGAATACGACAGATCAACAGGTGGTTCGCTGGGGTAGGAGATGCGCTTCAGACAATTATAGGTAGGGTCCAGGTCGTAATCGTCGCCGACAAGCGTCATGACAACTACGACCGCCTCGTTTGCGTTGTTCTTGAAATCGGGAACCCGGATAGTGGCCCCGGAGTCTGATGAATCATATATCTCCGTCGTGATTGATGTGACCTCATCCCCCGCCAGGTAGAGACTGTCTTCCGAGGTGGGATAGGTCAGCACGCTCAACCACAGCTCGACTCGGGGGCTCATGTTGCCAGCCCAGTCGAACTCCACAACGAGGGTGTCCGTGAAGCCTCCACCGGTGTAGTAGGCGGTGTTCGCCCTGAAGGCCAGGTAGTTGCTCCCCCACAGATCCAGCTGAATGGGGACGCACATGTGGGCGTCGCACCAAACCCCATTCTCGTAGTCCCACCAGCCGTCGGGGCAGTTGGGGTCGCTCGCGTCAGGATACTCCACCCACGTCAGCCAATTGGCGTCATCAAGAACGAACTCCGGCGGGACTGCAAGCTCCCAATAGGCCTGGTCGCCCGGGTCACACCCGCTGACATCGATCTTCCTGAACTGCCCTTCGTCCCAGCACGGGGAGTAGTCAGGGCCAAACGAGTACACCTCATCAATCGTCGAGTCGTCGAGCCATCGCGCGATCCCGTAGTCCGCGAAGACCTTCCGGACCCTGTACTCGCCGTCGTCCCCGCCTCCCGGGTCATCTCCGAGGTAGTCGAAGTCCCCGTATCCGAGAATATCCGAGAGCGCGCAGAAGTCACGCTGCATTCCCAACTCGCCTAAGCTCCACGTACCCCAGAGAGATAGCAGCGAGAACATGGGATCGTACTCGTCGTGGAATCTGTGTGCCATGTATGCCGCAAACATATTCCACAATTCGTATCGGCTGGAGTTAGCGTAGACGCCCGGGTCAGACCCGTCCAGCAGACTGTAGATGTACCTCAGATCGTAGCGCGGGTCTGTCTGCGGAGGCCGAACGAGCCGTTCGGCGGCGCAAGCGAAGAGCTCATTGAACTCGTGACCCTCGTTGTAGCGACGGCCATAGGTGGAGTTGTTGGAGTTCCAGAGCACGTGAGTGAACTCGTGACAGATGGTCTTGGCTGCTAGCTCGGGCCATAGCGCCGCGTATGGACTCCCGGGTCTGTTGCCCCTGTGATCCTCGGTGCTGACGGAGTTGTAGTGCCAGATCTGAGGATCATCGTGGGGCCAGTCTTCCTTTTGGTCCTTGTACTTCCACGGCACGGGGTTGGACGAGTCATGCTCCGAGTCCGGCACAAGGTAGACATCTATGTGTCCGCAGTTCTCCCAACCAACATTCGGGTCTTCGAGACAGCACGGGTACACAGAGAAATGGTAGTCGGGATCCCCCCCCGCAAAGGCATGATTCCGGTTGAAGGACACATTTGTCAGCTCCAGATCTGTCATCTGCCACTCGAAGGTGTTGTCGTAATCCTCATCGAGTGCGTGGAGAAGCGCGTTCATCTCCGCGTCCGTGACCTCGCCAGCGAAGCTCGTTGCATTGAATCTGTTGTCTATCAGGATGTCCAGATCCATGTCTATCCAGGTACTGTAGCCTCCGACGTCAAACCAACGGAAGCTGTCGGGTTCTGCCGTCGTCCAGTACTGGGGGCACGTGCCGGTTCTCTCCCCTCCGGCACGGTCCGCGGGTGGGGCCCCCTCGAAGTCACACTCGTGCGATCCCGATCCAAATGCCGGGACGACACCAAGCGCCAAGATCACAACAGACACGCCTACTACGATTGCTCGCATGACTCACCTCCGTTTCCGGGTGTGGACTGCTGCCTCGGCTCAGCCCATCCGATGACGCCGCCCTACAGCTCCTCCTTGCCGGTGGGCATCCGATGCGTCGAGATGCGCCGCAACATTCACTCTCGTCGGTTGTCGATGTGCGCCTTCTCGTCAGCGACCAGATTCGGTCGGGTTCCTTGATGCAGCGAAGATGTCATGGTCGTATGGAGCGGAATCTTGGACCCGCTCCCACACGGCCCATACGGCTCCCTCGGAACTCACGTCGAGTTGCGGTCTCGTGTGCCACCTGTAGCGTGCAGTGTCAGGGACCGACACACGCTCCTCTGGAGACCATCCAGATTCCGACCACCGCGCGCAGACGATCTCCGACTCGTGCCCGCCGGAGACCATCGATCGCCAGATTGCCCATAGCTCACCGCCGCCCTGCGACAGCTGGAGGTTCTTGTCGTCGTCCAAATGCGGATCGTCGACCTCATTTATCAGTCCTCCGTACTCCCACCCTCGATCTCCGCAGACCGCATACTTCACATCGCAGGCGGTCGACTGACCGTTTCCCACCCACGCGACCAGTGGCATGCCATCAGGACATAGCTCTATGTCGCACATGACGATATTCCCAGGTGATGTGTCCACGACCACAGGTTCGCTCCATCCATCGCTGTCTCTCCTGGCAGCGCAGACGATGTTCGCGGCTCCCGCGTCGCCCAGACACAGCCAAGCGACCCACGCCCTGCCCTTCTCATCGCTCACTACTAGGGGACAGACGTCGCTCTTCGCGTCAAAACCCAAGCGCTCTTCCTCACCCCAGGCTGCGCCGTCGTAGTGCCGCAACAGGATATCCTTGCCTTCGGTGTCTGGGAACCTGCTGTCGCGAGCGACCCACACGTCCGTGCGGTCTCTGGCGTGAATGGTGTACCAGTCGTACCTACCGCCGCGCGTCAGGACGGTCTCGGGCGTGGTCCACGCGGTGCCGTCCGAGTGGCTCACGACTTGCTCGTATCCATCTCCATGGCGCTGCCAGATCACCCAAGGCATGCCATCCGTTCCCATCGAGAGCACGGGGATTCTATCCATGCCGGAATTGGCCTCGTGCAGCAGCGCCTGTTCAGACCAGATGCTATCCCGGAACACGACATAGGCGATCTCACTATCCAAGTCGACGGAGTCCCTCGTGGACCACACGAACCACACCGCACCATCGTCGGACGTGGCCACACCGGGCGAGATACTGTCGTGCTTGTCATCTAGCCCGACGAGGACCGGGGCCAGCCATCTTGGAGCCAAGGGGGTCCCTCTGGTCGTGGCACAGAGCCCGGAGGCGAGCAGGACCGTGCAAGTGAAGAGACATATCACGAACCTGTTGTGATAGCTGATACGCACGCTTCGAACTCCGATATTGCAGGTTGAGCACATCATACATATGGACCGAATGATCGTCAAGAGGGTGTTTGAACCGAAGGGGAGACCGTCAGTCCCACCCAGTGCGACCGGAAGAGCGGTGGCCAGCTGGCCGCCGCTGAATCTGGTCAGAAGCGTGACTGGCTCGTTGATTTCGTGGATCATTCCGTCCAGCCCCGTTTCGTAGATGGTCTCGTGGTGGGACGCATCATGGTAGGACACAGCTTCATCCGATGGTATCGGCGGACGGATGCGGCACAGTTGTCCCGGCGTCGCGTGCCTGAGCTGTCGGCGTGTCACTGCTGTCGGACCCCGACCGGCATGATTCCGAGCGGCTCGGCGTCGATCCGGAGGACTTTCTTCACCCCGTCGTCGGAAAACGCCCCGACGAACGTGGTCCCCAAACCCATGGTCTCCGCCTGGAGGTATATGTTCTCGGAGATGGCGCCTACTTCTATATGAACGTACCGGATGCCGCGCTCGCCGTACTTTTCCATGGTTCTTTCGTAGACGCCCGCGATCACGATGTTGAGCGCCGCCGCCGCGACCCACTCCTGGGACAGCGCTTCATCACAGAGCTCGGACCTCAAGTCTCCTCTTCTGACCACCTCAAGCGAGTGCGTCTCCGGAAGGTAATGGTAAACTCCCGCCGCGAGATCGTCGACCTTCCCCGCAACGACGAAGATCTCCACCGGGTACTTCGCGCCCGCCGATGGCGCCGCGCGCTTGACGCCGTCCTCGCCCGTTATGCCCTGCGCGGCCCAGAGAAGCTGCGACACCTCAGTCAGAAGCACCGGGGCATCTCGAAACCTGCGAACCGAGCGCCTTCTCAAGATGGCCTCCTCGACCGACAACGGTCCGGTCTTCCCTAGCCTCGGCAACAGCACCACATCCGGATGCGTCATCTTGAGTTCCGCATCGCTCTTCGGTGTATCTTCGTCAATAGTGATCTCGCGAACCTTGGCGGGCGTGCCCGTCAGGAGGATGAGTGCCACGACGAAGGGCACAATAGACACCGCGCGGCGTATCGGATGTGTTCTTGTATGTACCATCTCTAAAACCTCCGCATCAGCCCGACAACACGCCCAAGAACCCGGACATTGCCACGATTGTCGAGCAGGATGTCGTCGTAGTCCGGGTTCTCGGGTCGGAGTATGACCTTCCCCTTTGAGGCCACGTAAGTCTTGACGGTCGCCTCGTCGTCGAGCATTGCCACAACGATGTCACCG
>DAOVNE010000168.1 GCA_030630395.1 Candidatus Eiseniibacteriota bacterium | reverse complement strand
GCATGGCGCCACGAATCGTGCCCAGAGCCGCTACGGCCTCTGAGGCCTTTGCGCGCTCAGTAGCTCCCTGGTACATCGGGATAGCTACCGCGGCCAGGATACCCACGATAATGACCACAATCATCAGCTCGACGAGGGTGAAACCCCCCTGATTCTTGCGTAGCATCTAATTCACCTCCTCTCCTGCTCTTTTGAGTTCCCCTGTTGACTCGACCTACTCTATTCCCGTTGCCATCTGGAAAATGGGCAGGTAGATCGCCAGCACTACAACCGTCACGATGCCGCCGAGCCCCACGATGAGGGCCGGCTCTATCATTGCTGTCAGTCCACTGATTGCGGTATCGACCTCGTCCGTGTAGAAATCGGACACCCTCTCGAGCATATCGGGCAGATTGCCCGACCTCTCTCCGGCCGAGACCATACTGACGACCATCTTCGGAAAGACCGGAGACTCCGCGAGCTTCTCCGAGATGGTCGCCCCATTGATGACTCCGTCACTTACTCTCTCGATTGCCTTCTTCACGACGGTGTTGCCCGCTGTCTCGGAGACGATGTTGAGTGCACTGACGACTGTCACTCCGTTGTCCAGGAGTGTTCCGAGTGTCCTGCTGAACCTGGCAACCGATGCCTTCTGGATGAGCTTCCCGAACATTGGAAGCTTGAGAATGATCCCGTCGAACTTGAGCCTGCCCGCCGTCGTCTTCTTCCACTTGAGAAAGAGGAAGGTCCCGATGCCGACAACCAGGAGTTCCGCGATGATGTTCTGTCCAAGGAAGCGCGATATCGCGATGAGGATCGTCGTGAGCGGCGGCAGGGTCATATCGAAGTCCGCGAAGATGACCTCGAACTTAGGAATCAGGAAGAACATGATGGCTATGACCGCGAAGAGGAAGAAGACGGCGATGAACGCCGGATAGGTCGAAGCCGATATGATCTTCCTGGTAAGGGCGTCCCTCGCCTCGAGGTAGCTGGCCAGACGTGAAAGCACGGCCGGCAGTGAACCGGACTCCTCACCGGATCTCACCATGGACACGAAGAGCGTCGAGAATATCTTCTCGTGCTTCGCGACTCCCTGAGAGAGCGTCGACCCCGCCTCGATGTCCGTGGCTATCTCCTTGAGTACGCCGGCCAATGTCTGGTTGTCGATCTGGTCGGCGATTCCATCGAGGCTCTCGAGAACAGGAAGACCTGCATCGAGCATCGCGGAGAGCTGACGGCAGAGGATGGCCTTGTCCTTCACCTTCACCTTCTTGCCACCGCTCTTGCGAGCCGCCTTCTTCGTGGTCACGAGTGGCGCAACGGACGTGACGACGAGGTTCTCCTTCCTGAGGAGAGACACGAGGCCCATCTCGGTCTCGGCGCTCCGAGTGCCCTGTACGGTCCTGCCTTTGACATCTTTTGCGGTGTATGCGAATTCGGACATCGTGCGTTTCCCTCTGCCTTGGCGACCTGTCTAGACAGCCCGCTCTTCGGCGGTTCTAGTTGGCCGATCTCTGCCCGGGAGCGGGTGTGTTGATTCTCAGCTTCCCAAGCTCCCTGATCATTCCCTTGATGTCGTTCGAGGAGACAAGCGCCGTCTCCGGTGACAGACTCCCCTCTTCCGTCAGCCTCAGGAGCGATGAGTTGAGACTGTGCATACCGTCCTTTGATCCAGTCTCTATCGTGGACCTCAGCTGCTGGAGGTTGTTCTCCCTGATCAGGTTCCTCACCGCAGCCGTCGCCACCATCATCTCAGTCGCCAGCCGCCGGCCGGTTCCGCTCGCATCCGGCAGAAGCTGCTGGACGAGCACGCCCTCCAGACAGAGGGACAGCTGCGTCCGTACGCCCTGCTGTTCGTGCGAGGGGAAGATGTCGACGATTCTGCTTATCGCCTGGGGCGCTTCACTTGTGTGGACTGTGGTCAGCACAAGGTGACCGGTCTCTGCAAGCGTCAGCGCCGTGCGGACCGTATCGAGGTCTCTGATCTCACCTATGCAGATCACATCCGGGTCCTGTCGCAGCACCTGCCGGACCGCCTCTGAGAAGGACCGCGTGTCCCGGTCGAGCTCTCGCTGGTTCACGATGCTCTTCCTGTGTCTGTGCAGGTACTCGATCGGATCCTCGATCGAGAGGATGTGAACGGCCTTGGTGGCGTTGATGTAGTCAATCATCGAAGCCAGCGTTGTCGACTTGCCCGAACCGGTCGGCCCACTCACAAGAACCAGACCGTGGAGCTTCTCACAGAACTCCTGCATCACCGGCGGGACGCCGAGCTCCTGCATGGAGGGAATCTCCCAGGGCAGGTGACGGACGGCGGCGGCGACGGTTCCGCGCTGGAAGAACACGTTCAGCCTGAAGCGTCCGAGTTCCTCCACGCTGAAGGACGTATCGAGTCCCTTCTCCGTTTCCAGCCGCGCGATTCTCTTCGCATCAAGCATTGAGTAGGAGAGCTCGCGGGTCTCCTCGGGAGTCAGCCGCGGCGCATCGAAGGGCTCCAGCTTTCCGTCGACCCTGAACTGGGGCGGTACACCCGGCGTAAGATGAAGATCCGACGCCCGGCGGGACACCATCTCCTGCAAAAGCAATGTGATTTCTTTACTCAGTCCACTGTCAGGCATCTTAATCCCCCTAGCCGCTCGCGACCGAGAGCACCTCGTCTATGGTCGTCGAGCCTTCACGAACCTTCTCCATGCCGTTCACGAGAAGCGGTTTCATCCCATCGGAAAGAGCGATATCCCTCACTGCCTCGCCGGTCTTTCCTGACAGGACAAGCTCCCTGACGGCGCGTGTCACCGGGAACAGCTCATAGAGAGCCATTCTTCCCTTGTAGCCTGAGCCTGAGCATTTGGGGCAACCAGCGCCCCGCTTGAAGACCGTATCGGTCGCCTCGGGCAAGGCCTTCCGGAACCTCTTGAGGAGCAGCGGATCCGGATCATATTCCTCGCAGCAGTCCTTACAGATCTTCCTGACAAGTCGCTGCGCGATCACAAGATTCAGCGATGTACAGATCAAGTACGGCTCGGCTCCCATGTTGAGGAGTCGATCTATCGTAGAGGTGGCATCGTTGGTATGGAGGGTGCTGAAGACCAGATGACCCGTCTGTGCGGCCTTGATGGCGATCGAAGCCGTCTCCAGGTCTCGGATCTCACCGACGAGGATCACGTCCGGATCTTGACGGAGAAACGACCTGAGAGCCGCGGAGAAGTCCAGCCCGATCGACGGCTTCGCCTGAACCTGATTGACTCCCTCCAGCTCGTACTCGACAGGATCCTCCACGGTCATGATGTTCTTGTCCGGCGAGTTGATGTATGAGAGCGCCGAGTAGAGCGTGGTTGTCTTGCCGCTTCCTGTCGGGCCGGTCAGCAGAATCATCCCGTGCGGTGCACTGATCGCATTCTTGATGAGAGTAAGTGATGCTTCATCGAATCCGAGTTCGCTCAGATCGGTCTTCAGATTCGTCTTGTCCAGGATTCGCATGACGACCTTCTCGCCGTGGCTGGTGGGGATCATGGAAACGCGGATGTCGACCTCGCGTCCCATTATTCTCACCCTGCAGCTGCCATCTTGTGGAAGCCGACGCTCGGCGATATTGAGTCCGGCGAGAATCTTGATCCGGGAGGTAATCGCCCACTGCATCTTCTTCGGAGGTGGCAGTATCTCCCGGAGCAGGCCGTCGACCCTGAGGCGAACGGCGAGGTCCTTGTCGCGCGGCTCAATGTGGATGTCGCTCGCCCCCTCCTGAATCGCCTGAAGCAGAATGAGATTCACGAGCCTGATGACGGGAGCGTCGTTGGGTTCGATGGAGAGCTGCTCTGCTTCTCCACCGATGGACATGCTGGTTTCGACCTCAACCTCAACGATGCTCTGAATCGACTTCTCGATGTCGATCTCGTCGCCGTAGAACTTCTCGATCGCAGTCAGGATCGTGTCTGCATCGGCTTTGACGGGCCGGACATCGTAGCCGGTGTTCGCGGCGACGGTGTCGGTTGCGATGACGTCCAACGGATCGTCCATCGCAACAAGAAGGGCGCCGTTCTCTCGCGCCACTGCAATGAGGTGAAAGCGTCTTGCCATCTCGCGCGGAACGAGCTGGGCCACATGCGAGTCAACCTCGTAGGTGGAGAGATCCAGCTCAGTCCGTACGTCTGAGTCGGCATGCATCACTGGCAAGTCCCTTCAGTTGTGGCCTAACACGGCGCCACATGAGCGCCTGCAGTATGTATAGGACTGCAAGGCCTATGCCAGTCCACCTTGACTACCTGATAATGTGGTGATTGAATGCAACCTACGGTGGGTTAATACGTTAGAGTCCATCCCATGTGTCGCGGACAGGCTCCGGCCACGCCGTTTATGAACCCTGCTCGCCCTGCACATGAGGATGCTTCGCATCATGCAAGGGCACCGAGCCGAAGATCGGGTACAGCACATCTTCACCGGATTCCCGCCTGTCGGTGCCGGACAGAAACGCCTCGACTATGACCGGGTCGAACTGCGTTCCGGCGCCATCCTTGAAGATCTGAATGGCCTCTTCGGGCGTCATCGGTTCCCTGTACGGACG
>DAOVNE010000077.1 GCA_030630395.1 Candidatus Eiseniibacteriota bacterium | reverse complement strand
GAGGTGAGATCCTATGAACCCCGCTCCTCCAGTCACAAGTGCTATCGACATATCATTCTCCAGACCTGCAGAGCGGCTATATCCGCCTGATGTGATCCGCCTTGATTCCCTTGAGCGCATTGCGCGCATCCACGAGAGGAACCCCGGACCCCACGATCATCTCATAGTCAAACGTGCTGTGAGCTGTCGCAATCACCGCGCAGTCGAATCCGGCGAGTGACTCGGCAGTCAGTTCGACGCTGGTGAACTCCAACGAACCGTCCTTGAAACTCGGCACGAACGGATCGGAGTACGCCAGATCAGCGCCCTTCTCATTCAGGAGCTTGATGATATCGAGAGCGGGAGACTCTCTAAGATCGTCGATGTCCTTCTTGTACGCCACACCGAGAACCAGAATTCTAGAGCCCTTCACCGGCATGCCGCGGTCGTTCAGGCAGTCAACCACCTTGCCGACAACGTAGAATGGCATGCTGCTGTTCACCACCCCGGCAAGCTCAATGAACCGTGCCTCGAATCCGCTCTCCTTAGCCTTCCAGGAAAGGTAGAACGGATCGATCGGGATGCAGTGGCCACCCAACCCCGGACCCGGATAGAACGGCATGAATCCGAACGGCTTCGTGGCGGCGGCATCGATAACCTCCCACACGTCTATCCCCATCCGGTCGCACATGAGGGCCATCTCGTTCACAAGACCGATGTTGACGCTTCGGAACGTGTTCTCAAGGAGTTTCACCGTCTCCGCAACCTTCGTGGACGAAACGGGCACAATCGGACCAAGCGTCTGCTTGTAGATGAGCGTTGCGTGCTCCGTGCACGCAGGAGTCACCCCACCGACGACCTTGGGGATGTTCTTCGTCGTCCACTCCTCGTTTCCGGGATCCACGCGCTCCGGCGAGAACGCTAGATAGAAGTCCTTCCCCACAACGAGACCTGTCTCCGCCAGTCGCGGCAGAATCACCTCGTCCGTGGTTCCGGGATAGGTCGTGCTGTCAAGGATTATCATCATGCCGGGATGCAGGTACTTGACGATCTCATCAACGGCCGCACTGACGTACGAGATATCAGGGTCCTTGGTCTTCCTGAGAGGCGTCGGAACACATATGTCTACCGTGTCGACGTCGGAGAGCTTTGAGAAATCCGTCGTCGCCACGAACGCGCCGCTCTCGACCGCATCCTTCACCCACTCACCAGGAACGTCCGGGATGTAGGAGTCGCCTGACATCAGGATGTTCACCTTCTCCTCGTTCGTGTCTATGCCAACCACCTTGAAACCCGCACGCACGAACTCCATCGAGAGCGGGAGACCGACATACCCGAGGCCGATCACACCGAGCCTCGCCTCCTTCGACAGGAGCTTGTCCTTGAGCAACACACCCTCCTTGTGATTAACCGGGGAAACCGAGACATCCCTTGAGCTTGAGCCTCCCTACACCAGCGCCAGCGCAACAACTACCGTGCCCGCCGACACGAGGGGAAGCAGCAGATTATCGTATGCCCCGAGGGGCAGCGATTCCAGAAGGCTGGCCACAACACCTACTGCAAGCGCCCAGCCCAACGGTAGATAGCTAATAGCAACAACCGCGCCTACGACGAAGACTGTGAGCGATCCGACGAGCGTCTTCTGTGGATTGTAGGCGAGGACAGTCTGACCGAACAGCCGTCCAGTGAGACTCGCAGCGCCATCACCCACAGCAAGAACCAGTATCCCAACGGTGGCTGCCGATAGTGGAAATAGTGCAAGCGACAACCAGATGCCCACGCCGAAGAGAATGGGACCCAACACGAGCCCGCGGGACTCCGCTGGACGCATCGCCCGCCACGTTACGCCTGAGAAGAGCGGGAGTGCAACGCCCAGTACTCTGAGCGACTCCGATGCAACATAGCACAGGGTCACCAGACCAACGAGCCACAACGTAAGCGGCTTCGAGAACATGGCCAGAAGCGGAACAACGACGGCACACAGGTGGATCGACTTCCTGAAGAGCTCGTGCCGCACCGCCATCCATCCCGGCGTGATCCCGGTCTTGTAGCCCTCGGGGAAGAACTCGAGGACCTCCCTCAGGTTCCGCGTGTAGAGCACGAAGCTGGCGGCATGCATGATCGGTCGTTCCGGATTCACACCCACGCTTCGCCATGCCGCGTCGACTATCTGCCTGTTGCTGGCATCGTCGACCACGACCGTCACGTCGCGCCATCCAAACCCCCAACGCCTGAGGATCCTCTCCAGCCCGTCGCGCTTCCCCTTGGCCGAGTGGCGGTCTTCAAGCAGCCCCCCGGTCAGCCGACCGTTCTCGATTTCGAGCAGCACACCGTGTACCGCTTGAGCTCCAACACGGGACGCCACCCGTTCCAGCACCTTCTGCGGCACACCCGCGCTTACAAGAACAACCAGATACCCTGATCGCCTGAGATCCTCACAGATCTCGGCCGCGCCCTTCGTGAGACGCATCGTCTCCCCGACCGCCAAGAGCTCTTCAAGCGTGCATCCAGCCAGAAGAGCGTACGCGCGTTCCACGGCCGTTCCGACATCTATGCGTCCGAGCTTCAGAAAGAGCCCCAGCCAAGATACCCTCAACCAGGTCAGTGGACTCACGTGCCAGGCGGCACGCATCAGAAACATGTGCCTCAGAAGCACGCCGTCGGAGTCGAAAGCGACAACGCCTCTGCGCACACCCTTCCGACTAGCGTCCACTCCGCCTCCCCGACAGAAGGATGATGCCCACGACGCCCCTCCAGAGAGCAAGCCCGGCCATCGCTATCGGGACGTACGCGAACCGGCTTCCGTAGACCGGCATCACGTCGCGGCTGAACCGATGGACCGCAACGAAGAGCATCACTGCCAGTGCGAGGTTGGCCATGCCCAGAGCGATCCGCTTGACTCTCTCCTCGTCCATGCGTCCAGATCCCACTAGCGCACTATCGCGAACTTGCCGGTGACGATATCGGTCGGATCGGCCTCGCCCTCTTCGCGAGCCGCGATCCTATAGATATAGACCCCACTCACCAAATCCCCACCGCCGGCCAGAGCATCCCACTCCACTGTGTTCCAGCCCGCCAGCGTACCGGCATTCTGAATCTCATCCCCGCCTTCCGCACTGTACTTCTCGAAGCCACCGAGCTTCTGCCCGGTGAGGTCCAACACATCGAGCACGACCTCCTTCGCGTGATTAGAGAGCTCGTACCGGAACGTCACTTCAGCAGCGTTCGATGCAGGACTCGGGTAGGCGTAGTGACCGAGAATCTGAAGATCCGGCGCCGTCACCGCAATGGTCACGACCGCCACGTTGTCGCTCAGTGTCAGCTCGTCGGTATCGGTCGTAGTGACCCGCAGGTTCAGGTCATGCCCTCCGACATCGCTGTCGTCCGTGACCCAGACGAAATTGTGCGTCACGTACTCGCCCCCACCCATCGTGCGAGCGAAGTCGAAGGACGAGATAAGCTCGCCTGAGTCAACGTCTCCGTCCCAGAGTTCGAGAGTTGCTTCGACCTGCTCCTCGGGGCCATATACATGCACCTCGGTGCCGATGGTCACCGTAGTTCCGGAGCCTGGCTCATCGGGCGAGAGGGTGATGTCGCCCTCGTAGACAACCAGGTTTATCTGGCTATTGGGGTCGTTGAGCCGCGCCATTGCCCCCACGCACATCTTGGTGATCGCCTCAAGCTGGTCTGAATCGATCGAGGCGAATGTGTCCTGGATCGTGTGATAGTAGGGGTTCCGCACACGAGGACTCCAGTGCTCGATGGCGATAAGAGCATCGTAGCCGTTCATCCAGAAGCTGCCGTGATCGCTGTACATCAACGCCTTGTCGATTCTCAACACGTCGAAATCGTCGAAATGCGACGAGTAGACCGTTTCCGCCGTGTCCAGTATCCAGTTCGCAAACCAGCGCGAGCCGGAATTGGTGACCAGATGACACGTGTCCGGGTGGTCCGGGTCCAGCTTGTACGCGATCATATCGACATTGAGGGCCGCGTATATCGTGTCTCCAACCGCCGCAACCGAGTCCGCGTACGCCCGGCTTCCAAGAAGCCCCAGTTCCTCTCCCGAAAAAAGGATGAAGCGGATATCGAACGGGAACGAGGCGCCGGATTCGGTCAGGACGCGAACCATCTCGAGCACCGTCGCGACGCCGGTCGCGTTGTCATCCGCTCCCGGGGCGGGGTTGTCGCACCACCAGAAATACGCAGTGTCAGGGAATGAGTTCCCTGCGATCGCGTCGTAGTGTGCACAGACAACGTATGAGCCCTGGAGGCGTCCTGAACCCGGGAGTGTCGCAACGATGTTCTCGGCGGGATACATGACCACGGGACCGCTGGTTCCCTCTTCACAAGTGAATCCGGGAATCTCGAAGTGATGCGTATCAATGACGGCCCCATACTGTTCGAGGCAGTCGACGATGTAGGTGCGCGCCTCGTCCAGGCATTCCTCACGCCGGACATAGCGCGTTCTGGGCTCGCCGTTCGGATACAGGGAAAGCCGTTCGACGTGGGCCATGAGCGAGTCCGCAGAGATGGCGTCGATCACATCTCCCACGAAGCCGCGCACGGCACGCTCATCCTGCGAGGGATCGACAAGGGGAGCCGGGGTGTTGTCGAACCACTCGACGGCGTCTACCGATACGGGAAGGAGGCAGATCATGAATGAGACGGTTCTCAAGGCCTCGATGTCCGCACTCGACACTCCTACAAGCATCGCCCCGTCCGGCTCTTCCCAGAGAACCTCACCGTAGCGGCCGACATCACTCCTGGCGCGCCCCGGGTAGCATATGTAGAGATTCTCCCAGTCACCGGTGTCGCAGAGGACCTCGGCGTCGACCCCCACGTATCTGAGATCCAGCCCCAGATCGGCACGACCCGCCACGAGCGCCTCGGAAGAACCGATGAACCTGACGGTCCCTCCTCTTGATAGTGATTCGAACACGGCCGCTCCATCGTCGTGAGCGATTGAGTAGATCGTCTCACAGTGCGCCGTGACGGCGCCGAGCGCCATCAGCACAACAACGGCCATCGCGATTGAGCTTTTCATGTGGACCTCCGTGAGCTCGTACTCAAGACGCAAGCTGACTCCCGATGGTGCCCTTGGAATCAATCCGTGTGGTGCGGCCACGGCCTGCGATGTCTCGCCGACCGTGACCATTCGTGGTACGCCCGAGAGGATTCGAACCTCCGACCCCTGGAACCGGAATCCAGTGCTCTATCCAGCTGAGCTACGGGCGCTTTCAGCGATCTCTATCAGTTGGTAGTCCCGCGTTCCCAGACCCAGCTCCTCGGCATATCTCAGCTGAATGGCCGAATCCACGGCCGGATGCAGGTCACGGAACTTGTCGCCTCCTTGCTTGTAGACGTCGCTAAGACCGGCGTCTCTGGCCACCGGCGCCTCGTTGACGAGATCGTACGAGGCCTGGTCGATGGCCACTGGATCGAGGGAAGCGACAACCCCGATGTCCGGGACTATTGGGACCTTGCCGGCGCCGTAGCAATCGCAGAGCGGATGGACCTCCGTTATGAAGTTGATATACCCGATCCGCCCACGCTTGAGCGCTGCAAACGCGCTCAGGTATTCTACCATCTTCATTTGGAAGATGTCAGCAGATTCATCCCAGCGGATGCTCACGGCACGCTCCGGACAGACGGCAACGCACTCCGCGCACCCGATACATTTCTCCTCGTCTATGACGGCTATCTCTCCGACGGTTATCGCGTCCGCCGGACACCACGGCAGGCATATCCCACACGCGATGCATGTGCTGCGCACATACGGGCGAGTCGTCGAGTGCTGCTCGAGCTTCCCCGTCCTCGAGGCTCCGCCCATCCCCAGGTTCTTGATGGCCCCTCCGAATCCGGAGAGCTCATGCCCCTTGAAATGCGCGAGGCTCAGGATGCTGTCGGCCTTCACAAGCTCGGCACCGAGCGAGGCCTCCTTGATGTGAGTTCTCCCTATCGCGACGCGGTGTTCGTTCGTTCCCCTGAGTCCGTCCGCGATGATGATGGGAGCTCCGACCGCGGCGAATGTGAACCCGTGTTCCGCAGCGGCTCTCAGATGCGCGACCGAATCACCCCTCGTCCCCCTGTAGAGCGTGTTCGTGTCGGTCAGGAAGGGCCGCATGCCTTCACGCTGCAGCCAGGAGACAATGCGGCGAACGAAACGTGGCTTCACGTGCCCCGTCTCCTTGCTCTCTCCGAAGTGCATCTTGACGGCAACGGTCTCACCGATGCTTGCGATGCCCCTGAGACCGCTCCTGTCGAGCAGGAGATCAATCCCGGCGGCGATGTCATCGACATTCCCGTCGTAGAGCCTGAGCAGAAAGACCTTGCTCTTGTCGAGAGCCCCTCGGTTCATTCCTCACCGTCCGGATTCAGGTGTATCGACTTCTGTGCTCGCATCGCCAGCATGCTCCGTGCGTACGACGATCCTGAGAGCACGACGAGTATCATGGCGCACCAGAGCGCAATCGGCTCCGCAATCTGCCAGTCGGCAACGTGTACGAGCACCATGACGGCAAGTGCCACTGCGGTCACCTTGCCGAGCTTGCCTGCCTGTGGCACATCATCCGCGTCCCGTACCATGGCCACGGCGCCGATCAGTATCCCCACGTCACGCGCCAGAACGACGACCGCACCCCAGAGTGGCAACTCGCCTCTTGCGACGAGGAAGATCACAAGTGCGGCAACTGCCACCTTGTCGGCGGCCGGG
>DAOVNE010000226.1 GCA_030630395.1 Candidatus Eiseniibacteriota bacterium | reverse complement strand
GAAACGTCGCCTCGAATCCCTGGTATGCGGCGCGGTAGATCGGGATCGTAGCAGCAACGATGACGGGCACGAGGAGACAGAAGACCCCGATCAGACCTTCGAGCACGCCGTAGACGCGAAGAGGGTCGGACCGACGATCGATGATCTTGCCGGCGATGAAACTTCCCAGAGCCAGACCCGCCATGAAGACCGTGAGGACGGTCGTGATGGAGTAGACGGTGGCCCCCATTACGCGCTCAAGCAGACGCGCCCAGACAACCTCATAGACGAGACCCGACAACCCCGAGAGGAAGAAGAACCAGAGGACGAGCCCCTTCGATCTGGACCGCATGAGCATCGGACAGCTCCTGTCACACGTGGGGACAGGGTCCGACACCCTGCCGCGCTGCTAATCCGTGTGTTTCATCCTATAGGGCCTTCCCCCCTCCAGTCAACACTAAGAGCCCCGGAGGGGGGCCCGTCTCCCGATCGGCGCCCGCCTCGCACGGCGCGCGTGCCCAAGGAATGCACGAGGGGCTCGAGGATAATCCCCGAGCCCCTACTGTGAATCAGGATGAGCGCTCCCTGCCATCTCGAAAGCCTACCGCAGCAGGACCATCTTCCTCTCAAGCTCCAGGTCATCGGCCCGAAGGCTGTAGAGGTAGACGCCCGAGGGCAGTTCGTGGCCCTTATCGCTTCTGCCGTCCCAGATGACCTCGTACCGGTCCGGTGCAAGCTCAACGTTCACCAGTCGTCTCACGCGTCTTCCGTTCACGTCGAAGATGTCAATGACGACCCTCGATGTCGCGGGGATCTCGTAGGTAATGCGAGTAATGGGATTGAACGGGTTGGGCGCGTTCTGGAAGAGAGCGAACCGATCGGGCGCCGGCCAGTCCGGAACGTCCGAATCAGTGCTCGTTGTGAAATCGGCGTCCGAATCGTCATACGATGCCAGCCCGGCTCCGTCGCGCGCGATCACGCGGATGCGTGTCGTTTCGCTGGAGCTGTCCGGAACCGACCACATAAACGACCCGTCGTTTGCCTCTCCTTCAGCCACAACGTCCGGGAAGCTGCTGCCGCTGTCCCAGGACCGGAGGATATCGATCGATGTGACTCCGACGTTGTCGGAGGCCGTCCATGTTATCTCGTGGTCCTCGCCTCCCGGGAGCTCCTCTCCACCGATCGGCGACAGCAGCTGCACCGTCGGCTGCTCGGCATCCGGCCAGTCCGCAACAAGCCACTCGAGCGTTCTGCGCACGATCGTGTCCCTGACCGCCGAACCAGTCACGCCCTCGACACCGAAGGCGTAGTAGACGAGATTGTGCGTCGATGTGTGCCTGATGGCGCCCTCGAGACCGGGCGAATACTCGAAGATACCGGTCGACCCGGACCGTGGCTCTATCTCACTCGGATAGAACTGGTTCATCGCCGAATCCTCACCATCCAGCGTGAACGAGAGACCGTTCCCGATCGGGTCGCCGGAGATGCCGTCCAGGCTTCGATAGCCCGAGTCATCGGCAATGTAGTCCGCGTGCAGGTAGTCATGGAGGAAGTCGATGTTCCCGTAGTAGTCGAGCGACCAACCGATGTCCTCACCGGAGATCATGAGTGGCCGCCCCTCGTCCAGATAGGTCCCGAGCGCGGTCCTGTTCTCCTCGCTCAGGTTTCCGCCCCAACCGTTGTTCCAGAGGACGACCGGATAGCGCCGCATCTCCTCAATGGACACAGGTCCATTCGATTCCTCATCCCAGAGCTCGTACCCATAGCCATTGTTCTCGAGTGCGCTCTGGAAATACGTCTCGGTACTCGTTCCACCGTCGTCGTCGACAAGCAGCACCTGCACCGGGCCCAGAACGATGCTGAATGCATCGCTGTACGTGTAGGTCATGTCTGCCACTATCTCGAGAGTAAACTCGACCTCGACACCCACGGGCGCGAATTCATCCACGACGATCTCGAATGCCGGTGAGCCGGCCGCAGAGTCACCAGTGTTGACGTCCCCGTAGAATGAGGAGCCCTGCGTCACCTGCACGTGGCTACTGGATGTAGATAGGGTCGCGGCTACGCCGGTTCTGTTCGGCGCCACCACGCCGTTCTTGAGCGACACGGGCATCGAAACGGTCTCCCCGGGATCGGGACGACCGTCGCCGTCGCCGGTCGCGTCATCAAAGGCGTGTCCGGCGTAGCGTATCTGTGAACCGTCGTAGTAGTAGAGAAGCTGCGTGCCTGTTCCGAAGTTGCAGCTCCAGTACTTCATCCAGAAATACCCGTCTTCACCAAAGCTCTCGCCCCAGCTGTTCTTCACCAACCAGGCTCCGTCGCCACTGCACGCAGCGTCGTCCCACCCAACGATCAGGACGGCGTGGTTGATCGGGTCGTCCCCCGCGTGCTCGTAGCAGCCGCCGCCGTAGGAGTGGAAATCGCTGTAGACTGTGAAGGTTGTGACACACGGGGCGACCAGAACGGCAGTCTTGATCGCATCAACGGTGTTGGGAATATCCAGCCACTCGTCGGTCGCCGCATACTTCTGACAGTACGCATCGTCGCATGGAACGGTGTCATCCGCCTCATACGGCATGCATGACTCCAGCACCGCGCCGTACTCGCGAACGTAGCTCCAGACCCACGACGGCCACCCGCCATCACAACCGTAGTCGGGTGTGCGGCATGAGAGTATCTGCTGTTCAGAGAGGTCGTACTCGATCGCCTCGTTTATGAGCACAACCGACTCGAGCGCGGCTATCCCCGCGAAGTCCCAGCAGCTTCCGCAGCCTCCCTGGCTCGTGACGGGAGTCACCGCACCGTAGTCCCGCCAGTCCCAGCTCGCCGGATGATCACGCAGCACTGGAAACGGAAGGTCGTCTTCAGTAAGGACCGCAAACCTGCGCGCAACATCCACCGGCATTGTGGCGCCGAGCAGAGCTTCCCTCTCTTCAATGGAGAGGTCAGTAACCCATGTACGTCTGGCGACCCAGTCGTACCCGTTCGCCTCTATCTCTCGCTGGATTGCCTCTATCTCAGGATCGGATACGGACGGCTCCGCAGCATCTGCGGGCAAGATGGAGATCGCGAGCAGTGCGAGAAATGCAACAGCATAGACTGTAACCGGTCTCATCCTCAGTGCCTCCCTTTGTGACGTAATCCCATGTGCATTATACACCAGGTAGCATATTGCTGTCCAGCCGCCGACTTCTACGCATTCCTGCGGGGCGTGACCTGCAAGTTCCCGCACTGCACGCGCTCCTCGGGTCTCATGGGCAAGTCAGGGAAAGACGAAGCCCGCCGGGAATTCCCGGCGGGCTTCATGAACTGCAGATGTTCGATCCGTAAAACTGGGTAGGCTACTTGTACATGCTCTTGATGCGACCCCAGCTACGGTTCTCAACAGGACTTCCACCGATCTCGCCCTCAGCCCAGGTGTCGTCCACGTTGATGCCAGCACCACCGGCAGCACCCGGACCACAACCGTTATCGGTCGTGTGGAAGGTCCACTTGACCTTGAGGTCACTGGCAGGCAGAAGCCCAGTGAGGTCGGTACCGGTCAGACCGGCCGTACCGAAGCCGCCGCAACCGGCAAAGTCGCCCCACCATGCACCAGTCTGGTACGTGGCGCCATCAACGATCACCCAGTCAGTCCAGTAGTCGTTGTCGACTGTCGGGACCTCAGCATGGATCGCCCAGCGGACCGTGCAGGTGACGGCCGTGCTGATGTCGATACCGGCTGTGATGAG
>DAOVNE010000112.1 GCA_030630395.1 Candidatus Eiseniibacteriota bacterium | reverse complement strand
CTCTCCAGCGAATCGCGGACGCGCTTGGCGAGAACCCCTCGGTCTTCGTAACCGACGAGTCGCTGCCTCGTGTCGCGTTGACGAGAGCCGAAGACAGATGCGATCTGTTCCTGACGGGTGCCGGAGGCAAGCCGGATCGGTTCCAGATCGCCAGCGCCGGCATACCTGGTGGGATCATGCAGGTTTTCACACGGACCATTTGTCCAGGCGAGAGCCTCTCAATGCAGCCCCGGATAGGCGAAGCCGTGATGGTCTGCCTCAAGGGGATGTACAGACTCACTATCGGTGACGAAACCGCTGTTCTGAGAGAGGGCGACACCATCCAGTTCAGAACCGATGACGGCTACGACACCGAGATCCTGGGTGATGAGGAACATCAGGGGGTGGCCTTCTTCGCGTCTCCGATCCTGCTCCGGGTCTAGCAGTCGCTTTCCGATATCCCCGACTCTCGTGCGGATCTTGCGATCTGCATATCACAGGAGACAGCAGCATGCCCACGAAGGAAGAAGTTGGACGCCGGATCAAGCTGGCCCGTTTTAGGCAGGACATGACGCTCAAGGAGGTGGCCGTGCGCTCCGGGATGTCGGCCACGCACATATCCGAGATAGAGCGTGGCAGGACGTCACCCACCATCGGCGCGCTCGAGCGCATCTCAAAGGCCCTGGGAGAGCGACCGGCCCATTTCGTAGAGGAAACGGCGTACTCCCTCGCGGTCCTCACGCGCAGGACCGACAGGACGAAGATCTACTTCTGCGATCCTCATGAGCAGGTCATCGAAGTGGAAGCGGTGACGAGAACCGTCCCCTGGAGCATGACCCGCATCGTCAGGGATATCACCAAGCCAGGCATGATCACCGGCCGCCCACCCGCCCTCGGCGAGATAGTCGTGCTCTGCGTCTGCGGTATGCTCCGCTTCGAGATCGAGGGTTTCTCAACTGTCCTGCGAGAGGGTGACACCATCCACTTCTCGCTCACGAAGGGCTTTGAGTTCGAGAATGTAGGAGACGAGCCGGCAGAGTCCATCTCAATCGCCACGCTGGCAGCCAACACAGGCTGGTAGCATCCGGGTGGTAGCATCCTGCAACCACCCTCCCAATGGCAGCATCGCGGATCCTTAACCGCGGCTCTGCTGGGCCCTGTGCAACGTTATACCGTCCCCCCGACAGCCATACCGCCTACAGGACACTAGCTCCCCTCATGCGGCCCCTCTTATACCTGCAATGTGGCACAACTTGTGCAAGTTAGGTTCGCAGAAGTTGTACTCTCGACGTGCTGCGGTAGCCACTCCGCATACATCGTGAGTAAGCCACAAGGAGAGTCCCCATGAGACACCTATTCGGAGCACTCAGAAGTGAGCGAGCGGCAGCTCTGCCAGTAACCCTGCTCATCACCATCATAGTTCTCACACTCGTCTACACGATCGTGTCTCTTGCAAGCCAGGATGCCGTCCTGTCGACTAGGGACGCCCATGTCTCAGCGGCGTTCTATGCGGCCGAGTCCGGCATCGGGACCGCTGAAACATGGTTGGAGGCTCAGGATGCCTTTCCCTCCCTTGTCACCCATCCGTTCGGCGAGGACCCAACCAGCATCGGTGGCGGTGAGTATACAGTCAGTATCGTCTATGACAGTCTCCACTCCACGGCTACTCGCCCGGCGTACGCCGTAAGATCCGTAGGCACCTGCGGGAGCCACGCACGGGCCATCGAGGTCGTCTTCGTACCTCAGTCCTTCGCTGACTTCCTCTACTTCACGACCCTCGAACACGAGCCCGGCGGCGGTAACCCCTGCTGGTTCATCAGCAGTGATGTCATCGATGGCCCGCTTCACACAAACGACCAGATCGCCATCTTCGGCAACCCCACCTTTGGTGGCGACGTCACGAGCGGTTGGGGCGGGGCGGATGACAACAATCAGACTCACGATCCTTCGTTTCTCTACTACAACGGGGACGAGCATAACCACATCGAATCAGCCGAGCCCAGCAACGCTCCCTTCGACAACCCGACGTTCGCGGACGGATACGAGCTTGGCGGCTCCATGATCGAGATCCCCGATGTCCTGAAGACACTCCAGGACCTGGCCGAGTCTGGCGGCGTCTACCTGGTCACCATTGCCGGCAACTACGACATCGTCATGAGCCGCACTGACCCCGAGACGGGCCTGCCCATGTACGGCTTCGTCAGCTACAAGAAGAGCAACTCAGACTGGACGGACATCGATCTCACTGACATCAATGGCATGATCTACGTCAACGGGAGCGCCAACGTCTCTGGTGTGCTCGATGGCCGCCTGACGATCGCCACAAGCAGCAATCTCTACATTGTCGATGACATCACGTACCGGGATAGCGATGAGAACGGTCCCCTCCCCGACGGAAGCGACATCCTCGGACTTGTCTCCGGATCCGATGTCATCATCGAGAACAACGCACCCAACCAGGATGACCTGATTATCCACGCCGCGATAATGGCCCTCAACCAGTCGTTTAAGGCCGACGGATACAACGCCGGAGATCCTCGCGGGACGCTGACAGTGCATGGCGGCATCATCCAGGAGTTTCGAGGCCCAGTGGGAACCGGCTACCTCAATGGAGAGGAAGTCGTCGTGGTCACGGGGTACAGCAAGGACTATCACTACGATGATCGCTTGTACTACATGCCGCCCCCTGGATTCTTCCAGACCGGCAGCTACAAGCGCCTCACCTGGAAGGAGGTGCAGGCGTGATGCGAACCCACGATAGGATATCGAGTCGACCGCGCCCCAACAGGCGGCGCCCCGAGTCGGCCCGCTCGAGCGGCTTCGCGCTCACTGAGCTCCTCATCGCCGTCTTCCTGTCCGTTGTCGTGATCGCTGCGGCGATGGCCCTCTACTCCGTGGGCATCAAGGCATGGATTGGGACAGCTTCTCTCGTTGATGTCCAGCGCGAGGGATCCCTGGCCATGGAGCAGATGATCAAGCAGGTCCGTCCGGGCAGCTCCGTCACAGCAAGCGCATCAGGAGAGACACTCTCTGTCTTCTTCGCAGCGGTCTCAGGCGACAGCATGATCGCCCACTTCTATGTGGATGGAAACCAGTGCCTCCGCGATATCAATGGAGGCACGATAACCGATCGCGTCGACTCACTTCGATTCAGCGTCTCAGGGCAGCACACGGTCAACGTCGATCTCTGGATACGCGATGACGCTGGTACGGCGGGGCGCACGGTGGACGACAATGCCGTGCTCTACTCATCGAGCGCGGTCTGCCGAAACTAGCAGGTACGACAGAAATCTGAGAGGAGAGCTACGGTTGTGAGATCGATACACGACACAGCAGATTCAGGAGCCGCGGCCGGCCGGTCCGGCGCGAAAGCGCTGGTCTTCGACAGGATCAGACGGCTCTTGAGGCTCGGGTCGAACAGCGCTGGGTCAACAATCGTTGAGGTCCTCATTTCGGTCATCATCATCGGCATCGTGATCGTGCCCGTCTTCGACGGTCTCCTGGGCGGACGGATGATGGCGGCTCGGCGAGGCGAAGAGAGGATGGCTCTTAGACTCATCGAGCGCAAGATCGAGCAGCTTCTGGATGCGGGCTATGGCTCAACGGGAGACGACAGCGACATCGCAAGCGTCAACGTGGTGAGCGGAACCCACCCCACGGATCCTTCGATCGTGCTCAATACGCGCGGAAACAGTGACGCATCGGACGACGTGCTGGGATCCATGACCTGGACCGTGCAGGACGTCGACTGGACAAGCCCGGGCGATCGGGTCTACGCCAAGAACATCACCGTTCAGCTGGAATGGCCAAGCGGAGCTCCGAGGAACTCCGTAGATGTCACATTCATGATCGGCCGCTAGGGTGCAGGCGGCACCAACCGCCCTAGTGAGGGCAGACGAGGCTTGAGAGGACGACTATCAAACCCAAGCTGAGGGAAGAACACGGTGGGGCGCTCATACCCGTGATCATCATTGTGATGGTGGTTCTCATCATGACGATGGGGATAATGGAGTTCTCCAGTCTGGATGCCAGACTCGCCAACCGGGATATCGAGACTGCGCAGGCTTTCTACCTGGCGGAGTCCGGTCTCCAGCGAGGCCGTTCCTGGATCGATGCCCAGGACACGTATCCGACAGACGGGATCGAGCCATTTGGAGAGGAGCCCGAGACACTCGATGCGGGCGACTACATGGTGACGATCTACGCCGACTCGGTGCATTCTACCCCGACTCGGCCTGCGTTCACGCTCCGCTCGACTGGCACGGTGGACGGCCGCGCAACGATCATTGAAACCGATCTCGTCCCGCAGTCATTCGCCGACTTCCTCTATTACACGGACGCCGAGCACGAGCCCGGCACGGGCAGGTGCATCTGGTTCTGCAGCTTCGACCATATCGATGGCCCCGTGCACACGAACGATCAGTTGAACATCATGGGCGACCCTGCGTTCGACGGCGAGGTCACGAGCGCATACGGTGGACCGGACGACAACAATCAGAATCACGATCCGAGCTTCCAGTACTACAACGGTGACCGCTATAACCACATAGAATCCGCCGATCCGAGCAACCCGCCGTTCGACGAACCGACGTTTGGAGATGGCTACTCGCTTGGCGCTTCCGCGATCGAACTTCCGAACAACCTGAACGAGATGAAGTCCGTGGCACAGAGCGGTGGGATCTTCATAAGCGGCAACTACGAGGTGGAGTTCGCGCGGGAGGACGAGGCCACAGGGGACCCGATGTACGGGTACGTCAGCTACCGCAAGGCTGGGAAGCGCTGGAACGACGTAGATCTCAGCGGCGGGGGCTTCAACGGAGTGTTCTATGTGAACGGCGGGATCTCGTCAATGTCGGGAGTGCTCGATGGGCGTCTCACGATCGTGAGCAACGGCAATATCACGATCTCAGACAACGTGACATACTACGGCAGTGACGGCCTCAATCTCGATGAGGGCTGCGATGATATGCTCGGCATCGTGTCGGGAAGCAGCATCCTCATCGACAACAACGAGGCGAACCAGGATGACTGCATCATTCACGGTCACATGATCGCACTGTCCGATTTCAAGGCAGACAACTACCACACGGGTTCGCCGCGCGGCACTCTGTCCGTACGAGGTGGAATCGTGCAGCAGTTCAGGGGCCCGGTCGGGACAGGGGTGCTCTCCGGTGACGATGTCATCATTCTCACGGGGTACTCAAAAGACTACTGCTACGACTGGCGGCTCCGCGATACGCCACCTCCGGGCTATCTCCTCACCGGAAGCTACACGCAGCTGGGATGGAGACAGGTAGCCTGCGACTGAGCGACGGAGGCAGGTAGCCTGTAACTGAGCTGTGCTCCAAGAGGACAATCTTCCAAGACGATTGTGTTGCCCCGGTGTCACCACCGGGGCTTCATCTTGCCTATTGTCGGGTGCGGATGTAGGCGTGCGAAGCAACGTCGGGTGCAACTGTAGGCGTGCGAAGCAGCGTCGTGAGCTGGGACGAGGCGCGAGAACCAGCCGGGGACTTG
>DAOVNE010000040.1 GCA_030630395.1 Candidatus Eiseniibacteriota bacterium | reverse complement strand
GATTCTCGATCGAGAGCGCGAAGATCCCGCTCTTCCGCGAGCGCATGCTCGAGTACGCGGCGACAAACCCACCCATACCCGTTCCAAGGCGGATCGATGCCGAACTCGCGTTCACCGGCATCACCGCGGATATCGCCGGAGAGATGAACGCACTCGGCCCATTCGGTCAGGGATGGTCTCGGCCGACTCTCCTGGCCAGAGGGGTTACCGACGGCGTTGTGGATGCGGCGAGGATTGCCGGGGTCCGGTTTCGCACACCCGTTCCTCGCCTGAGACGGCCCGTCGATCTTATCTACCGGCTTCGCCTGTCGGACGGGATAGTGTTCATGAGCATCGTCGATACGATCAATGGAGCTTCTCGATGAATGCCGCGCCTGATCCGATGCGCGCGGGTTCGTCACGCACGGGTTCGAGCGAAGCGGGTACTCTATACATCGTGGCGACCCCGCTCGGCAATCTCGGAGACATGACATTCCGGGGCGTTCAGATTCTCCGCGATGTCGATGCGATCGCCACCGAGGACACGCGCCGCACTAGGAAGCTCCTCTCGCACTACGAGATCAAGAACAGGCTTGTCGCGTACCACGAGCACAACGAGGCGCGCGCTGCTCGCACGATCGTGGAGAGGATCCTGAGTGGCGAGAGCATCGCACTTGTGACCGACGCGGGCACGCCGCTGGTCTCGGATCCGGGGTTTCTGCTGGTGGCGTCCTGCGTGGAAGCAGACATCGACATCGTGCCGATCCCGGGGCCGTCCGCGCTCGTCGCGGCACTCTGTGCATCAGGATTGCCACCGCATCCGTTCTACTTCGCGGGATTCCTGCCGAGGAAGTCCGGGGCCAGGAGGAGGCGTCTCGCCACTCTCTCCGATCTTCCCTGCACACTCCTGTTCTACGAATCGCCGCACCGCGTGGCATCGTCCATCAGGGACATGGCCGAGGAACTCGGGGACCGGCCTGCTGTCATCGCACGGGAGATCACCAAGATCCACGAGGAATTCCTGCGGGATCGTCTCCCGGCGCTCGCCAAGCTTGTCGAGGAGCGCACCCTGAAGGGCGAGATCGTGATCATCGTCGCGGGACCGGATCACGGCAAGAGCGTGCCCGACGGTCCGGATGACCCCGCTACTCCTCCGTTTCCAGAGCTGCCCTAACATATTGACACTCACGATTCCCGAGTGATAGACTGCGGCGTTCACGTGGGAAGATGGGCGAGGAATCCGCTCAGAGTGGCGGGATACCGATGACAAGTAGAATAAAGAGCAAGGCCCGAGAGCTTCTCAATCCTGCCGCGAACTTCGCAGCCGAGTTGGGAATCTCCCCAACGGCCATCACGGTCGTTGGGCTCATCCTCGCCGTCGCATCGGGCTGGGCGCTTGCGGTGGGGCGTTTTCCGACTGCAGGAGTTCTGCTGATCCTCGCCGGCGCCTGCGACATGATCGATGGCGCCGCGGCAAGGGCCGCGAACAGGGCGACGCGGTCTGGCGCGTTTGTGGACTCGACGATAGACAGGTACTCGGAGATGGTAGTGCTCCTCGGGGCCCTGATCTACTATCAGACCCGATCGCCGGCTGCGCCCGAACCCCTGACCGCGGTTCTCATCTTCCTGGCACTCGGTGGATCGTTCCTTGTGAGCTACACCCGAGCTCGGGCCGAGTCGCTCGGAACGGGCTGTGAGGTGGGGATTGCTGAACGGCCGGAACGCCTTGTCATTGTGATCATCGGCGCGCTTCTTGGTCCGAGCGCTTTCAGGGTGGCCATCTGGATTCTGGCGATCGTGTCACAGATCACGGCGATTCAGAGAGTCCACCACGTCATTCGCAACACTGGTTCGTAGGAACAGACTCAAACGCGGTCACATACCGGGGGTAACCTTCGATGGGCAAGAAGAAGGTAAGGGTAGCGATCATCGGCGTTGGGAATTGCTCATCGTCACTCGTTCAGGGCGTGGAGTTCTACAAGAACGCAGCTGACGACGAGTTCGTTCCGGGGCTCATGCACGTCAATCTCGGCGGGTATCACATCAGCGATATCGAATTCTCGGCAGCCATCGATATCGACAAGAATAAGGTCGGCAAGGATCTGTCCGAGGCCATCTTCACGAAACCGAACAACACGTACAAGTTCAGCGACGTGCCGAAACTAGGTGTGCCGGTGGCGAGGGGTATGACGCACGACGGACTCGGGAAGTACCTGTCAGAGATCATCGAGAAGGCGCCCGGTCCGACTGATGACATCGTGGGGCTTCTCAAGGACACCAAGACAGATGTCGTGCTCAGCTTCCTCCCGGTCGGGAGCGAAGAGGCAACGAAATGGTACGTTGAGCAGATCCTGGAGGCCGGGTGCGGCTTCGTTAATGGGATCCCGGTCTTCATCGCGCGCGAACCCTACTGGCAGCAGCGCTTCAAGAAGAAGGGCTTGCCCGTGATGGGGGATGACGTCAAGTCGCAGGTCGGCGCCACCATCGTGCATCGCGTGCTGACCACGCTCTTCAGAGAACGTGGCGTTCGTCTCGAACGGACGAGTCAGCTCAACGTCGGCGGGAACACCGATTTCCTCAACATGCTCGAGCGCTCCAGACTGGAATCGAAGAAGATATCAAAGACCAACGCCGTAACATCCCAGCTCGACTACGATATCGGAGCGAGCAACGTTCACATCGGTCCCTCGGACTACATCGAGTGGCTCTCTGACCGCAAGTGGGCGTACGTCCGGATGGAGGGGCGCACGTTCGGGGATGTGCCGCTCAATGTTGAACTGAAGCTCGAGGTCTGGGACTCGCCGAATTCGGCAGGCGTCATGATCGATGCTGTCCGGTGCATGAAGCTCGCGCTCGACAACGGTCTCTCAGGCGCCATCGACGCACCGTCATCGTACTTCTTCAAGTCGCCGCCCAAGCAGTTCACCGACTACGATGCGCGGACGAAGACCGAGGCGTACATCGCCAAGTACGGGCAGAAGACTCAGAAGGCGACCGGGAAGTAGCAGGCTTGGTCGCGCGCGACCCATTGGGCTTCGGTCGCGTACGCGCACGGGGAGTCGCGAACTTCAGGTCGGAAGGTGTCCGACCTGAAGTGCTAACAGGGGTCGGCGATTGGAGACGGAAGCCATGAGCGAGCGGGAGCGAACAGGGCTTTTCATCACGTTTGAGGGTGTCGAAGGCTGCGGCAAGTCGACACAGACTCGGCTCCTGGTCGAGCATCTCGAGGCCCGCGGTATAGAAGTGGTGCTCACTCGTGAACCCGGGGGAACGGCTCTCGGTGAACGCCTTCGCGAGATCCTCCTTGATGTCGGTCAGACCGGCATGCGCGCTGAGACGGAGCTATTCCTCTATCTGGCCTCCAGGGCCGAGCATGTAGCCCATGTCATTGTTCCGGCTCTCGCGAGAGGCGCCGTTGTCATATCCGACCGCTTCGGCGATGCAAGCGTGGCCTACCAGGGTGGGGGGCGCGGGCTCGGGGCTGATCTTGTCCGCTCGTTGAACGAAACGGCGACAGGCGGCGTCAAACCTGACATAAGCTTCCTCCTCGATCTGGACGCAGGGGAGGGTCTCGGGCGTCTCGACGGCAGGATCCAGGAAGGTGGCGAGGTTGCGTCACGGGACCGGATCGAGAGTGAGACGATCGAATTCCACGGGGCGGTCAGGCAGGCATACCTCGATGAGGCCGCTCGGGATCCCGAGCGGTTTGCGGTTCTCGACGCGAGAGGCCACATTGAAGAGCTGGCTCGCGAGATAGCATCGCGGGTGGATGATCGGCTGATGGAACGGAACAGAACACACCCAGGAGATGACTAACATGACGAGACGATTCCGCCGGTTCGCGCCGGTGCTCGTGGCACTCATCGTCGGGGTTCTCCTCGGCGCGTGGACGGTCGAGCGCGTAAGCGCGCGCGGTGATCTCTACACGTATCTCGATCTCTTCACTGACGCGCTCTCAAAAGTGGAGCGGGCGTACGTCGAGGACGTGGATGCCAAGGAGTTGATGTACGGAGCGGTGCGGGGGATGCTTGCCAGTCTCGATCCGTACTCCATGTTCCTTGATGAGGAGTCCTTCGGGGACTTCAAGGTGTCGACGGAGGGTGAGTTCGGGGGATTGGGCATTCAGATAGCCGTCAGAGACGGTGTGCTGACGGTCGTCAGTCCGATAGAGGGAACACCAGCATACGATCTTGGTATTCAGTCCGGTGATCGCATAGTTGCCATCGAGGGCGAGTCGACGATAGGGATCACAGTCGACGAGGCCATCGGAACCCTCCGCGGCGAGCCCGGTACGAAGGTCGCTATCACGATCCATCGTGAAGGACTCGAGGACCTTCTTGAGTACACCGTTACGAGAGACATCATCAGAATCGACAGCGTGCCCTACGCCTTCATCATGGATGGCGATGTTGGGTATGTGCGTATCTCGCGATTCGCCCGCACGACCGCGGACGAGCTTTCCGAGAGGCTCGACGACCTCGAAGGGGAGGGGATGCGATCTCTGATCGTGGATCTCAGGAGCAATCCCGGAGGTCTTCTCTCTCAGGCCGTCGATGTGAGTGACGTCTTCCTCGAGGCCGGGGAGCTGGTCGTGAGCACGCGGGGGCGTCTCCGTGAGCAGAACAAGGAGTTCTACGCAAGACGGCCGGCGCGCTTTTCGAGAGACTTCCCGATCGTGGTTCTCATCAATGGCGGTAGCGCGAGCGCATCGGAGATCGTCGCCGGCGCCATCCAGGACTGGGACCGGGGCATCGTCGTCGGAACGACAAGTTTCGGCAAGGGTTCCGTTCAGACGCTCATGCGGCTCAAGCCGTATACGAAGGACTGCGCCATCAAGCTGACGACCGCCAAGTGGTACACGGCGAGCGGCAGACTCATTGAGAAGCCCGAGCGGTGGGATCCGAACGCGGACGTGGCCGAAGGCGAAGATGAGGATGAGACAAGACCTCAGTATGCGACGGCGGCCGGACGGATCGTCTACGGCGGCGGCGGGATCATCCCCGACGTCAAGATAGAGGGCACGCGGAGATCCGACATTGCCGTCGATCTCGAGCGTCGCGAGGAGTACTTCGAATTCGCCATCCACTACCTGTCGGAGCATGAGCTCGGCAGCGGCGCCATCGAAGTCGATGATGCCTTGTGGAGCGCGTTCCTCGAGTTCCTGGAGAGAGACGGCTTCGAGTTCGATGCTGACGTGCTTGAGGAGCACCGCGATGAGATCGAGCTTTCCATGCGGCGCGACCTCGCTCGTAAGTTGTACGGCAGAACCGAGGCCTACATTGTTGCCATCGAGGGTGACGGACAGCTCAGTCGGACCGCGGAGATCGCGGGTGGCGCCGAGGGCCTGGCGGATCTCTTCACGCTGGCCGAGGAATCCGTGGAAGCGGAGGAGTAGCTCGTCTGGCAACCCCTTGAACTCTGCAGTAGATGCCACGCGGGGCGGTCGGAAAGGCCGCCCCGTCTTCTTGACGCCCTGTACAGTGGGGCAATATACTTCGGACAATGAGAATAGGAAATCTTGTCATAGATCCCCCACTCATCCTGGGGCCGCTGGCCGGGCTGACCGACAGCCCGATGCGCAGGCTCTGTCGCCGGATGGGCGCGTCGCTCGTCTGGACGGAGATGGTTAGCGCCGAAGGGACGATCCGGGAGAGTCAGCGTACGTTCGAGTTCCTCGATTTCGTCGAGGAGGAGCGTCCGATCGTCTTTCAGCTCTTCGGGGCGAATCCCGAGTCCGTTGCTGAGGCGGCGCGCATCCTGGATGGGATGGGTCCCGACGTCATCGATCTCAATGCCGGGTGTCCGGCGAAAAAGGTCGTGAAGTCCGGTTCGGGCTCCGCTCTCATGCGCGATCCGGTGTTGATGCAGGAGGTCGTTCGGGCTCTCATTGAGTCGACGTCCCGGCCCGTGACCGTCAAGATCAGAAGCGGGTGGGACGAGGACTCGATCAACGCGCCCGATGTGGCCGGGTTCATCGAGGAGCTTGGGGCCTCTGCGATAACGATCCACCCGAGGACAAGGGCTCAGAGCTTCAGCGGGACGGCCGATTGGAGCCTCATCACTGAGGTCAAGCGGTCGGTGCGGATCCCCGTCATCGGGAACGGAGATGTCAGATGCGCAGATGATGCTATCCGCATGATCGACACGACGGGATGTGATGCCGTCATGATCGGGCGGGGAGCGGTCGGCAACCCCTGGATCTTCCGTGAAGTGCGCGCTGCGATGACGGGCGCCGAACCACCGCCCGAGCCGTCACTGCGCGAACGTCTCGAGACTGCAATCGAGCAGCTTGATCTCATGGTTGAGGCGAAAGGCGTGCGCCGGGGTGTACGCGAGATGCGGAAGCACATCGTGGCGTATCTCAGAGGTTTTCACAGCGCTTCGAAGCTCAGGGCCGAGCTTCTCATCATCGAGGATCCCGAGATCGTGAAGGAGAAAATCAGAGAGGCCCTGGTTGAACTCGGCGCGAGCAGGGAGACGGGCGCCGGCGGGGGGGAGACGAAATGAGACAACTGGGCAAAACAGGACGGTGGTTTGCGGTAGCCGCAGCATTTCTTGCGGTTGTGGTGGTGAGCGGCTGCGGCGGTCCGCCCAGATCCAGCGGGAGCGGCGTCTTCACTGTTGAAATCGTGACGCACGTGGTCTCTGAGGGGGAGACGCTTGCGAGCATCGCCGACGACTACTACGGAGACCCAAGTGTCGCCTCCTATCTCGCCGGCGTCAACGGCGTGGACGATGCCTTCCAGCTGAATCCCGGGATGCTTGTTGAGGTGCCCGTGGGTGAAGAGGACATCGCGCGGTACGCTGTGAGGACCGACGCAAAGGCCCGCTACAATCGAGGAATCGCGTTCGCCACCGGAGGAGAGCTGAGGAAAGCGGCTGACGAGTTCGGGGCGGCGCTCAAGCAAGACCCCCGGTTCGCCGATGCAGGGTACAACCTGGGCGTTGTGCTTCTGATGATGGGCGAGCCGGAGACTGCGGCTCGGGTTCTCGAACAAGTCATAGAGGTCAGGGCGGGTGACGCCTTGCAGGAGTTTGCCCTGGGCAAAGCCTACTTCGACGCGGGAAGAGTGGCCGACGCCATCGAGCGCTTCGATGCCGCGATCGCACTCGATCCGGGACTCGAGGATGCGGTATTCGCCCGGGCAGTTGCGCTCCTTGAATTGGGAGAGACTGAGAACGGCATCGTCGCCCTGGACGGCTACGTGAGGCGCTTCCCCTCCGGGCACTGGGCCGAGGTCGCCAGAGCACGTCTCATCGAACTCGCTGGCAGCGCCGCGGCCGCGCGTAAGATCGTCGCCGAGGCTATGGCCAGAGAACACATGCCGCTCGGGGCGTTGGAGAAGACCGACCATCGCTCGGAGCCTGGAGGAGACGTTCAGGAGGAATCGCCTTGATAGAGGTGCAAGACGTCGGTCTCACCTACCATGAAGCGGAGGCGCCTGCGCTTTCGAACGTGAGCCTCTCGATCCGTCCCGGGGAATCGGTCGCGATCGCAGGGGCCAGCGGCTCCGGGAAGACGACGCTCCTGAGACTGTTGAATGGACTCAGACTTCCCACTTCAGGCCGCGTCGTCGTGGACGACTTGAATACGGCGGATGAGACGCACGTGTGGGAGATTCGTCGCCGTGTAGGTCTCATCTTCCAGAACCCGGACAACCAGCTTGTCAGCACCACGGTCGAGCGCGAGATCGCCTTCGGCATGGAGAACCTCGGACTGGACAGAGCCGAGATGCGCGAGCGTATCTCGGACGTGCTATCGAAGCTGAGCCTTGGCTCGCTTCGCGACAGACCTCCGCATCATCTCTCGGGGGGTGAGAAGCAGCGTGTTGCCGTCGCGGCCGTGCTGGCAATGCGGCCCACCTATCTGCTGCTCGATGAACCGACCTCGCTCCTCGACGCTCTCGGTCGACGAGAGGTGTGGAGCATCATCGCCGGTCTCGCGGAGGATGCCTCGTGCGCCGTCGTGCACGTAACGCAATTCCCCGAGGAGATTGCCCTCGCGACGCGCGTGATCGTGCTGGAGTCCGCGAAGCTTGTGTTCGACGGGCGCCCTCTTGATCTCTTCCGCTCCGCGTCCGACCTCGAGCGCTGGGGGCTCAAGCGTCCGCGGGCAATGGCAATTGCGGACGAGCTGAGGGCGAACGGAATCACCGTCCCGGCGAGCGTGATGACTCTCGACGAGCTGGTTCTCGCGCTATCGCACGATG